>NZ_JBVVUG010000007.1:0-106527 GCF_055809615.1 Algoriphagus sp. 10J20-15 | reverse complement strand
CACGTTATCTAAGGTGATCTGCCACTGGTTTATACCAAATGTAAATCGGTCTGCGAGACATGCTTACTTGCAAGGCAGGCATAGACCAAGGTTTTCCTTGCGCAGTGGTCTGTATCCCACAGACCTAAACTTTAATTGTTCAGTGAAGCCTTCCTATCTGCAATGCAATCACATGTCATTTAGACTGAAAAGTTTCGGCCGTGAGACACTGGCCGAGGTGACAAAAAATGGCAGCCACTTTTCAGCAACTGCCATTTAAATTAAATATTCAAACAGAAACACAGCACCAAGCCGATGTTCGCTACTCCCGTCTTCCGTCTTCTGTCTTCCTGCTCCTTTATCTAGCGTAATTGACAGATCTCATTTCTCTGATTACTGTAATCTTGATCTGACCTGGATACTGCATTTCCTTTTCTATTTTCTGGGAAATATCAAAAGAAAGCTTACCTGCGGTAGAATCATCTACATTATCTGCATCTACTAAAACCCGTAGTTCACGACCTGCCTGCATTGCAAAGCATCCATTCACCCCGTCAAAGCTCAAAGCAAGCTCCTCAAGGTCTTTCAGACGCTTGATGTAACTATCCATAACTTCGCGTCTTGCGCCTGGCCTTTCGCGCCTGATATCGCATCAGAAGCCTGCACAATCGGCGAGATCATGGAAGTCATTTCAATTTCATCGTGGTGAGCTCCGATTGCATTGCAAATCTCAGGATGCTCTTTGTATCGCTTCGCAAGCTCCATACCCAACACTGCGTGTGGAAGTTCCTGCTCCTCACGCCATACTTTCCCGATATCGTGAAGTAAACCTGCACGCTTCGCCATCTTAGCATTCAAGCCCATCTCAGCAGCCATGGTAGCACAAAGCTTTAGCCACTTCTCTTGAGTGCTGCAAGAGGTGCTCCACCATAGGAAGATCTGTATCTCATACGTCCTACCATTCTGATCGACTCTAGGATGCAAACCGTGAATACCAAGATCTATACAAGTTCTTTCGCCAATCTCGACGATTTCCTCTTCTATATTCTTTTCAGTTTTAGCAACAACTTCTTCGATTCTCGCTGGGTGAAGGACGCCGATCCTGCACCAATCTATGAAGTGAAAGTCTATAAGCTACCTCTCTCTTACCGGATCAAAACCAGAAATAATAATTGCTTCTGGCGTATCATCAACGACAATCTCCACACCTGTAGCTGCTTCCAGCGCACGGATGTTTCTTCCTTCTCTACCGATGATTTTACCTTTGATATCATCACTTTCGATGTTGAATACAGACACGCAGTTTTCCACAGCATGCTCGGTTGCTGTACGCTGTATGGTATCCAAAACGATTTTCTTCGCCTGCTTGGTAGCTGTAAGTTTTGCCTCGTCAAGAATGTCTTTGATCTGGGAAGAGGCTCTGGAATTAGCTTCCTCGGTAAGCATAGTCACCAATTGATCACGAGCTTCTTCACGGGTAAGATTAGCAACTTTTTCAAGGTCTGAGATACGCTGATTCGTTACTCGATCGAGTTCCTCTTTTTTGATTTTTAAAGAATGTAATTGAGCATTTAAGTTCTCAGATTTACTATCCAATTCTGCTTCTTTTCGCTTCACCTGCTCCAATTCCTTGGAAACCTGCTGCTCTCTTTGCTTAACTTTATTCTCGTTGGTGATGATAATATTCTTCTTATTATTCATCTCCTCATCAAACTCAGATTTCAGCTTGAGGTACTTTTCTTTTGCTTCTAGAATTCTGTCTTTCTTGATAGACTCAGCGTTGATCTCAGCTTCTCTGAGCATGGATTTCACGCGTTCCCGAGTCTCTTCTTCTAATTTTGCGTTTTTATTTTTTATCAATGCGCCAGCAATAGCGGCTCCTGCACCAGTCCCAACAAGGGCTGCGAGGACAATATATAGTATGTCTCCCATAGGTATTTTGGATATAATTAGACCTTCGGGAATCTGAAAAATCTCCTGATTTCTGTGTTATAAATAATTACAACGCCTTAGCTAGCAAGGCGTTAATATGAGAAATACTGGATTTAATATGCTCTGAATCTTCCGTGTTCACTTGGTTGGTTTCTAACGATTCCACCATGCAATCGAAGGCTACCATCGCCAGCAAAGTCCTGGTGATCGTCCAGTCCGTACTCCTCTTTATACTTTCTTAATTTTTCATTAATCAGCTTGCCCAGCATGCCGGATTTTGGACTCGTCCTCGATCTTCACGCGCATAGGATATTCTCTATCCCCTATTTTTAATCTGATGGCAAGTGTCTCCATATCACTCAGATAAGTAGGTGATTAAATGATCGATTTCTTGTATATAATTATTGATTAGTTCACTCATTTCAGTTGACTGTTCCGGATTCACCGGTTGGTTGTCTACAATGTTACTAATTTTAATTTTATTTTTAAAATGTTCAATTTCCTGCTCTTTTTTATCCAAAGCCGTACTTACTTCTGATAATTTTTGTTTCAATTGCTGATTCTCCTCACTGATCTCAAGCAATTTAGTACTCGCCTGTAGCGCTAGTTTCTCTAATTTTTGCAGTTCCTCTTGAATCATTTCTATGTTCTTATCAAAGCGCCAACCTGCTTTTTCAAAGGCTTGAATCAATTTACTCATAGTTTTGTCAATTACCTTATCAGTTAACGTATTTTCCTGACATCCTGTAAGCTGAAAACTTAATGCATATGCCTTTTTGCCTGCATCAATTTTATCACCTTGGTACACATCAAAAACTCCAATTCTTTTCAATAATTTTCCACCAAACTTTGTGGCTACCTGTTTTGACCTGATCATAGCTCACTGTTTTGTCTATCACCAAGGAAAGATCTCTGCGTACTTCAGGGAATTTTGAGATCTCCTCAAACTTCTTCAAACCTGTAGCTTTTTTGCAAAGCAGATCCCAGTTCAAATCAGCAAACCACACTTCCTGTCTCACCTCTGCCTGCTTCAAAATCTTATCGTCCAGCAAGCCAATTGTCGCCAATTCCTTCTGACCAAGCATGATTTTCAAACCATAGGCATAAGGCGCAGTTTCAATCATAGAAAGATCGCCTGCCTGTACATTCAGCTTTTCCAAAATAGCTTCAACCGTAGAATAAATGTCTGCGAAAGCAAATGCCTTGGTTGGCTCCAACCAGCTTTCGGCAGTCTTTTTTCCCGTTAGGAAAAGAGAAAGTCTCCTGCTTTCTGAATATCCTTCCTCAGCCTTATGATAAACGGTTCCAAACTCAAAGTATTTCAAATCGGTCTCGACGACGGTTTATATTTCTCGCTCCAACACCTCCAGCCCGGAGATAAAGCAAACTTTGACCGCAACGCATCTCGATCCTCCGCTAAGCTTTGTTGTAAATAACAACATTGTCTTTTGGATCAAGGAAGCCCGACTTCTCAGCATAAGTCGACTTGGTCAAGCTATTGGTAATCATCTCGTAGTAGCCCTGACCAGTTAAAATCTCGGTCAGACGATACTGTAATTTATTCAGATCCTTCACAGGATGTTCTGCGAGGTAATCCGTTCTTAGGTTTTCGGAAAGCTCCACATTGTGGAAACCGTAGATTCTTAAAATCTCTTCGATGATATCGGCTTCCCGAGTTACATCCACTCTATATGGCTTGGCAGTGGCTGTAAAGCCCTCTGCCGTTTCATTTTCTACGTTGATCTCCAGGCTTTCTAAGATCGATTTCACCTGAGCAGGTTCAATTTTCTTTCCAATCAGACGATTGATATGACCGTAATTCACGTCAATCACGAAATCCTCGATCGGCTCTGGATAGATATCAATCAGCTCAGAGCTCACTTTTCCACCAGCAATTTCCTGCAACAGTTTAACCGCCATTTTCAGCGCATAAACTGGCATATTAGGATCAGTTCCTCTTTCGAAGCGGAAAGAAGCGTCTGTCTTCAAGCCATGAAACTGGGATCCTTTTCTCACGATATCGGGAGAAAAATAAGCTGACTCCAGGAAAATGGAAGTGGTGCTATCAGAAACCCCAGAATCTTCTCCACCAAAAACTCCAGCGATGCACAGTCCACCTTTTGGATCTTTAATCATCAATTCCTCCCCGGAAAGTTTGCGCTTTTTTTCGTCTAAAGTCACAAATTCTGTATCCTTTGGAAGCTTGCCAACGATGATTTTTCCTTCGGAAATTTTCTCTGCATCAAATGCGTGAAGAGGCTGACCCAAATCATGCAAAATGAAATTGGTGATATCCACCACATTATTGATTGGCTCCAAATCCAATGCCTTCAGGAAATTCTGAAGCCAAGCGGGAGAAGGCCCAACTTTCAAATCGGTAACCACCACTCCGGCGTAACGTGGGCAATCAGTCGTGTTTTCAACTTCCACCTCAATCACAGGACCAGAAGCCTCTAGGTTCAATTCAGGCGCAGCATCGATCACTAAATCCTTTCCCAAGAGTGCTTTCAAATCTCGCGCAACTCCTAAATGGGAAGCTGCATCTGCACGGTTTGGCGTTAAACCGATTTCCAACACCTGATCCTGACCAATTTCAATGTATTCTGAGGCAGGAGTACCATTTGGCAAGTCCGTATCCAAAACCATAATCCCGGCATGGCTAGACCCTAGGCCTAACTCATCCTCAGCGCAGATCATCCCTTCGGAAACCTCGCCTCTGATCTTTGCTTTTTTGATCTGGAATGAATCTCCTTCCGATGGAAAAAGTGTAGCTCCAACCGTTGCAACCAATACCTTTTGGCCTTTGGCCACATTTGGTGCTCCGCAAACAATCGGTGAAATTCCAGTTCCAATGTCTACAGTGGTAATGCTTAATTTATCAGCATTGGGATGCTTTTCGCAGGTCAACACCTCTCCAATCACAATGCCTTCAAGACCTCCTTTGACTGAAACAAATTCTTCTATTCCCTCCACTTCCAAACCAGACTGCGTCAGCAAGGCGCCGATTTCCTCTGCAGATTCGGTATGAGGGATATATTTTTTTAATCGATTTATCGAGATTTTCATTCGTAGTACTAAATAAAGCAAATCAGAATTGACCTGCGTGATAAACAAAAGGGGTTCGAAAACCCCATTTTATTCAATAATGCGTACAAATTTAAGAGATTTGAGCTAGGCAAAAAGGCTATTTCTCGTAATTTTTCTCCCCAACTGGAATTGGGATGTCCAGTAAATTTTCTTTAGGTGGCAGCGGGCAAGCATAATCGGGATTATAGGCACAATATGGATTGTATGCCAGATTGAAATCTATGGTGATGCTATTCTTCCCATCCTGACGGGCGTTGATATAACGTCCCCCTCCATAGGTATCCACTGCACTGGTTTCATCTGCAAATGCCAAAAAGAAATTTCGCTTATCCGGTTCATTAATCGCTTGGAGCAGCAAGAGCTTCTCAGCCTTGCCATTGATTTCAAATTCAGCCCAAGAGTGCTCTATGTATTTCTCCTTGGTCCCATCCGTAAGCGGAACTTCTCTTACCTTCCTGTCTTCTATGGCCACCATCCTTGCCTTCACCTTGTAGGTTGGGTCCATTGGGTAAAAATTCAATTTGGTAAAAGAAGCCTTCTGCTCATCTGTAAGAGGTGATTCGAAGTTGAAGCGGATAAACTTGAATTGTCTTTCCCGCTCAGCCTCTATCTTTTCAATGTAATCTTCAGGAGATTCAGCACTCGTCAAAGTGTAAACAACTGCAGCAAAAACCACCACTGAGATAATCAGAAGTATAATTGTATTGTTTTTCATCTGTTTATAATTGACTTTTTAAAGCCATATGCAATAATAATTTCCAAATAATAGCGAGCTAAGCTTTTCAGAACAATCTGATTGAAGCAGGCTATTTCCAAAGGAATTAGAGAATGCCATCATCGGCGAAGCTAAAGTAGCCACTATCTGTAAAAATCACATGGTCAAGTACAGGCAAATCTAATTCTCTGCCTACTTTGACCAAACGCTGAGTCAGCCGCTTGTCTTGTTCAGAGGGGCTTAAATTACCACTAGGATGATTATGAACTAATATTATTGACTGAGCCAAGTGCTCCAAAGCTATCTTAAAAACGATTTTAGGATCAACTACGGTCCCTGCAGTACCACCTTGGGACACTAGGTACTTTTTCATCACCTGATTACCTCTATTCAATAGAATCAAATAAAAATACTCAACCTGCTCATCGAGTAACTCTGGGCGCATCAGATCATAAATATCCTGCGAGCAGGTAATCTTAGGCTTTACCACAGGTTCTGAATCCTTCCTCCTACGAGCCAATTCCATCGCAGCAATGATTGAGATGGCTTTTGCTTCCCCTATTCCCTTGAATTTCTTCAAATCCTGGATTGAGAGTTTTGCCAAAGCACGTAGATCATAATTGACATTGCCAAGAATGTGCTTAGAAAGATCCACTGCACTCACAGAAGGAGTACCTGATCCAATCAAGATTGCAATAAGTTCGGCGTCGGTAAGCGCAGACCTACCCTTGAGAAGCAGCTTCTCTCTTGGACGATCTTCTTCTGCAAGCTGGGAAATTTTGATAGAGGAGTAAGAATCCATAGCAATCCATTAAAAAGTGAGCTATGAATTTAATTACTTCAGGGCACAAAAAAAACCCTGACAAGCAGGGTTTTAGAGAAATAAAATCTTGTAGAATTAACCTAGAGCAGAAACGAACTTGGCCAATCTTGATTTTTTGTTACTTGCGTTGTTCTTGTGAATCACATTCTTCTTAGCCAACTTGTCCAACATAGATGATACTTTCTTGTAAAGTTCAGAAGCTTCTACTTTATCGGTAGTTGCTTTCAATCTTTTGATGAAAGTTCTAGTTGTTTTAGCCTGATATCTGTTTCTCAAACGCTTAGCTTCGTTAGCACGAATTCTCTTCAGAGCTGATTTGTGATTTGCCATATCTTAATTATAATTGAATTTCTTTACGTGTCCCTATTCCGAATCGGAGTGCAAAGTTATTGTAATTTATTAAATCTGCCAAAGGAATTTTAAACATTCCCTATCAAAGCAGTCCTTTTCAAATCCAATAATTTGGCAAAACCATCGTTTACGGGGCAAATATACCGATTATACATTCATTTATCTGCCAAAGATTTTGATTATTTTTAGGTATGAAATTTTTTCAAGCTCTCATTTTTTCTGTGACTTTGATCTCAGCTACCTTCGCCAGCCTGGGGATTTTATGCGCATTCTTTAATAAATAGACTTGCTGTCTTTTCTCTTCCTGAGGAAATGATCGGCTTTTACAAACCTCATATACAATACATTACCGAGAACGCCGTGAACCCAGACCGCAGACGATATGCAGTGGAAGGAGAAGCGGAGAAGCATTACATAGACTTGGATTATTATGGTGATTCTGCTTTGCAAATCCTACCAAAATATTGGAATGAGGCGGTAGAAAAATTCACCGAAGACAGCTTGAGAATGAATGGAATCGGTCCTTGGTCTGCCTATTTCACTTTTCTAAACCTTACCAAAGCTTTCGAAACCAAGAATTCTACTGCCATCTTAAGGCTCTCCGCAGACTTGGGGCATTACATAGGTGATTTGAATGTGCCGCTCCACACCACGGTGAACTATAATGGACAGCTTACGGATCAAGTAGGAATCCATGGGTTCTGGGAAAGTCGCATTCCTGAGCTTCAGGCAAAAGACTATCCGCTTTGGGTTGGGCAGGCGGAGTATGTTGACAAACCACAATTGGCACTTTGGGATGCTGTAGCAGCTGCACATGCACAAGTTGACAGTGTATTGGCAATAGAAAGAGAATTGACAAAAAGCTTCTCTCCCGACCAGAAATACAGCTACGAAGAACGGAACAACTTAACCGTTCGTGTTTACTCCAGAGAGTTCACCGAAGCTTATGCACTTGCTTTGGACAGCCAGATCGAGCGACAAATGAAAAAATCTATCAAGATGATAGCTGATTTTTGGTTTACTGCCTGGGTTAATGCCGGGCAACCTGATTTATCGGCCTTTTCAAAGGAATCGGTGGAGGAAGAAGTTATTGTTCAGGACTCTAAAATCAAGACAAGAGAACATGATAATTAGTTTTCAGTCGCAGTTTTCAGTCGCAGGGATCAGTGCCCAGGTATTACGAGGGTATTTAGGTAACGAAATGGTTAATAAAACAAAATTTTCATGCTAAAAAATTAAACCTCATGGACTACAAAGACCTTTTGGCATTCAAAAAAGGATTTGATTTAGCTATGTGTATTTTCCACATTTCCAAAAACTTCCCAAAGGAAGAAAGATATTCTCTAACGGATCAAATTAGAAGATCAAGTAGATCTGTGTGTGCATGCATAGCTGAATCATATAGAAAAAGGCAATACCCAGCTCATTTTAAATCTAAGCTCAGCGATGCTGACATGGAAAATAGCGAGACCAATGTTTGGCTAGACTTCTCTCATGCATGCGAATATATAAGCGATGAAACTCATATAGAACTCACCCAAAAAGCAACAGAAGTTGGGAAACTGATAAACTATATGATGTTGAATCCTTCCAAATTCGGTGTCTCCTCGAAATAATCCCTCAGTCTGCCAGTACAACTGAAACCTAAGATGCCATCTAAGGTTGATCTCTATGACTGAAAACTGAGACTGACCACTGTAACTGCAAAGTGGGACTGATCACTGCGACTGATCACTGCAACTGCCTACTAAACTTCCACTTCCGACTTCAAATACCTCCTAATCGCCTTCCCAAGTCTCCTAAATGTATTCTTAAACACTTCCTCATTCTCCTCCAAAAGCGTCACTCGGAAACCTCTCAAATCTGAGCAAAAAGAAGAAATAGGAACCACGCAAATCTGCTCGGCGGCTAATAGATTATATACAAAGCGCTTATCCAAAGGCATGTTTTTCTCCTCCAGCCAAGAATCCAGCAAACTTTGTAATTTCTCATCTTCAATCGGAAGAAACTGATCTTCTTTCAATACTCCCTCCTCAAATACAATAGTATTATAGAAAGCTCCTTGAGTAGGATTAAATTTGATTCCAGGAATATCCCCCAAAATCTCACTCATCCACTCACTTCGCTTGCCAATTTGGGCATTTGCTTCTTCCCTGTACTTGAAGTAAGCTGGATGCTTCATGATTTTTGGGATAGCTAGCTGCGGCAAGATAGTAGAGCAAACCTCTATCATCTTGGCATTTTCAAGTGTCTGGCAGAGCTTGGAGAATTCTTTGGAAGATTCCCGGTTATAAAATTCCATCCAGCCACAGCGTGAACCTGGCCAAGGGAATTCCTTGGAAATCCCTTTCAGTGAAATTGCAGGTCTGTCACCGATTACTTCGGCAAGTGGAACAGCTGTAATTCCGTTGTAGGTAATATTCTGATAAATCTCATCGGTGATAAGCAGGAGATTAAACTCCTCAGCTATTTTCACAAAAGCCTCCAAAACCTCCCTTGGATACACCATTCCTGTTGGATTATCAGGATTGATTATCAAGATTCCAACGATTGATGGATTATAACGGACCTTTAGATACAGGTCTTCCATATCCGGAAGCCATTGATTATCTGGGTCAAGTTTGTAGGTAATTGGGGCAGCATTGGCATGAGCAGCTTCAGCAGAACTATGGGTACTGTATGCCGGAGATGGACCGATAATTCTTGCCGTAGGGATCAAAAATTGATACAACTTTGCGATAGCATCACCCAAGCCGTTGAAGAATAAAATATCCTCTGCTGTGATTTGGGTGCCGCCTCTTTCATTATTCAGATTAGCAAGAAATCTCCGGGTTTCCAGCACTCCTTTGGAGTCCGCGTAGCCGTAAGTTTTATCCTCTTTCAATAAATCAGCGATAATCTCTTTCATCCAATCAGGCACATGATTGCTCTTTTGGATAGGATCGCCGATGTTTTCCCATGTCATAGAATAGCCCAAGGCCTCGACCTGACGCGCTTTCTTCACTATACCACGAATCTCATAGGTCAATTCTTCCGCTCCGGATCTTAGGAGTTGCTGTCTCATAGGTCTATTAGGCTGAATGCAAAATAATTCGGGTGTAAAGAAACAAAAAAGAGGAATGAAAGTATCGCAAAGTGTAGAAATACTTAAATATATGGTCGACCATAAAAATCAAAATCAGCATAATTCATTCGCTAACTCTGCAGGAAGACCGCGGAAGGGAGACGGAAGCAGCTTGAATGTATTTTTTAACCGATAACACATTAATTTACCCTTTTGATGGGATAAACTATCTATCAAAAATCAAGATCGATTCCTCTCCCTTTGCAAATAAGCATTCAAACAAAAGGTCACAGCTCCTTTTACAAGGACCATGGCCATAAGCCAATTTGGAACGGGAAAAAGCACCACAAGCTTCACCAAGGTCAAGAGTATAATTAATACAAAAGGCAAGCCATATAGGCGCTCTATAGGCTTTTACTCATCGCTTTAGGTGCATTTTTTATAAGACAGGTGGTTTTCCTTTCCTATTCCTATACAATCCACTTACTATTAAAATTCCTTGAGAAAGGACTATACAGCCCATGGCGATAGCAGAAAAATTGGGATCATCGTCGGGCATAAATCCCTTTCGATAAATTGAAAATCCTCCTAGTCCAAGAGCCATGGCAATCAAACCCAGATGTACGAACATAATTCCTCTACTCATGTTTTTGATTTTTTTTGATCTCCCAGTAAAATATCAACTGGCCGAAAATCAAGCCTAATCCAGTGACAAGCAGTAGGGCAAACGCTGTCCATTCTGATTTTTGAAAAGAGCTTATCAGCCCAATCGAAACCAGCACCAAAAAGAAACTTATAAAGACCAAAGGAATTTTTGCCATAACTTTAAATTATAAATTTTTCTTCAAAAACTTAGTTTTAGCGACACATATACTGTTACTAATTTACTTTTAGAAATTACACTCTAGGGCAAAAAACCTAAATTAAACCATCGATATAAAATCGAAGTTCATAACTTCAATTTTGTATTATCATTGCCACTTTCAGTATAAGAAGAAATCCTTGAAATGAAAAATATTTTCACATCCATTTTCCTTTTAGTACTTGTACTTAGGCCAATAATTTGCCAAGCCACAATTGACTCACTTTCTAACCCTGCCAAGGCAACACATTACAATTTGGTTTTGATTGTAGCTGATGATTTAGGCTATGGAGATTTAGGTTTCACAGGTAGCACTCAGATCAAAACACCTCATATCGATCAACTTGCAGCCGATGGAGTCACCTTTACTCAAGGCTACGTTTCTTCGGCAGTTTGTAGTCCTTCCAGAGCTGGATTTATCACAGGAATCAATCAAGTTGAGTTTGGGCACGACAATAATCTAGGGGGAGTTGAACCTGAATTTGACCCTGAATACAACGGGCTTCCGCTCACCCAACAAACCTTAGCTGATCACCTGAACAAACTTGGCTATGTGAATGGCTTAATTGGAAAATGGCACTTGGGAAAAGAGCCACAGTTTCATCCCCTGAAGAGAGGTTTTGATGAGTTTTGGGGATATACAGGCGGTGGACACGATTATTTTGAATCATTGCCTGATGGAAAGGGATACAAAGAACCTTTGGAAAGCAATTTCAAAACTCCAGACCCAATCACCTATATAACAGATGATGTGGGCAACGAGAGTGTGGATTTTATCACTCGACATAAGGATGAGCCATTTTTCCTTTTTGCCGCATTCAATGCTCCACATACACCCATGCAGGCATTGGAAGAAGACTTGGCGTTGTATCAACACATTGAAGATAAAAAGCGCCGCACTTATGCTGCAATGGTGCATCGATTGGATTTGAATGTAGGGAAAATCATGAAATCACTCGAAGATCAAGGCCTGAAGGAAAACACCTTGGTGGTATTCTTCAGCGATAATGGCGGACCAACGGATAGTAATGCTTCGATCAATGCTCCTTATCGAGGACAAAAAGGAATTTTATTGGAAGGCGGAATCCACGTTCCTTTTGTCATGAATTTACAGCTGGCTTGCTGCCAAAAAACATGGTTTACCATGAGCAAGTCACTTCACTGGATATTGTCCCTACATTTCTTGCTTTAGCTGGAGACAAAGAAACCGATAGGAATATGTTTACCGGAGTTGATTTAATGCCTCACCTAACAGGAAAAACTGCTCCACTTGCCAATCGGGAGATGACTTGGAAATTCACAATCAGCCGAGCTATTCGGGAAGGCGACTGGAAACTGGTAAGTATTCCAGACAGGATGCCAATGCTTTACAATCTGTCTGATGACCCATCCGAACAAAACGATTTGGCATTGAAGAATCTCGACAAGACTGCTTACTTATTAAAAAAACTTGGGATTTGGGATGTAAATCTACCTCATCCTATATTCTTAGAAGGAGCTGTTTGGAAAAAACGACAGTTGGGATTGTATGATCATAACTATCAGGTGACTCAGCCGAAACAAAATAGACCCAGAATCAAAAATGGAGACTGGGCCTTTCATCTTTGAAGTATAAATAATTGCATCTAAGTCAACCAATAACCTTTTCTTTTGCGTAAAGGGGTTATCCTAGTTCCCCTTAGGTTTTAAATTATCTGGCAAATCATCTTATAATTCCTCTTTCTATTGCTTCGTATTATAATCCTCCTAGTCTTTGTTTTCCTCATCGACTGGTATTCCTATCAAGCTTTCGCAACCCTATTTCCGGCGCAAAACTGGATTAAGATCGGCTTTTGGATCTTCTCTATTTCAGTTTACGTTTTTGTCGCCTACGGTTTTCTGACCTTCAGCCGTAGTAGCCCCACTCCCAACTTTGGTAGAGTAATTTCCTTGCTTGTGCTGTCGCTGATTCCAAAGTTGATCATTCTGGCATTTCTATTTGGAGAAGATCTCGTCCGCTTTTTAAGCGGAACCTATCAATCCCTTACCGGAAACCGTGAAGGGGATTTTCTAGCTGATCGCAGAAAATTCATCAGTCAAACGGCATTGGTTCTTTCTGCAATTCCTTTTTTAGGAATATTGCATGGCGTATTAATAGGCAAATACAGATACCGTGTAGTAAACCATACCCTGGAATTTGACGACCTACCTGAGGAGTTTGATGGCTTTACGATTACGCAGATTTCAGATATACACTCTGGAAGTTTTGACAATAAAAAGAAGCTGGAATATGGCGTTGAGTTAATTAATGAGCAAGGGTCAGATGTCATCCTATTTACTGGAGATCTGGTGAACAACCAAGCAACAGAAATGGAACCTTGGATTGAGACTTTCAAAAAGCTGAAGGCCCCTATGGGTATTTACTCCATCATGGGAAATCATGACTATGGAGATTACGTTTCCTGGCCAAGCAAGGAGGCCAAAGAGGCTAATATGCAGCGCCTATATGAAATCCAAAAAGAATTGGGTTTTACCCTCTTGCGCAATGAAAATATCAAGCTTGAACGAGGAAGCGCAAGCATAGACCTGATTGGCATAGAGAATTGGGGAAAGGGATTTGGGCAATATGGAGACCTGAAGAAAGCTACAGCAAACCTCAGCGACCAAAGCTTTAAAATCCTGATGAGCCACGACCCTTCCCATTTTGATGAGCAGGTGAAAAATTTCTCCCAATTTATCCACCTCACCTTGAGTGGACACACCCACGGAATGCAATTTGGAATCGAGATCCCTGGCTTTATCAAATGGAGTCCGGCTTCTCTTCGCTACCCGAAATGGGCTGGACTGTACGAGGAACTGGGTCGTTACCTACATGTCAATCGTGGATTTGGATTTTTAGCCTTTCCGGGAAGGGTCGGGATCTGGCCGGAGATTACTGTTTTGGAGTTAAAGAGGAAGAGGTAGCGTAGGCTTGAGGGTATTTTTAGGAAAGATCAGTATGAAGCTTTGCTTGAGTCCTGGCCTTTTACCTACCCGACAAGAGGGAGTTTTTTTTGGCCAAGTTAAACGGTAATGTGGCCAAAAATAGTTGGTGTTTTTGGTTTAAATATTTCATATAATTCCTTGCCGTTTTGAAGAGGACTTAAGCTCTGCTGAGGAGCAACTTAACAGCAATAGAAACTGCCAAGTGGAATGAAGGGTCTCCTAGATTGGGAGACCTTTTTTAGTGCTTCATTCTTCTTGTTTTATGGCTAGGAAAACCTTCTTCCGCTTTTCGTTTTTGAAGTACAAATACCACTTTAGGAAGTTTTTTCTGTTTGTTGTAGAAAGGCCTCTGTGGATGGCCAGATTATTCTTTAGATGAACAAAAAAAGACTCTAGGCCGTTGGTTGATTTTGGGATTCGTGGATTGTCCAGGTATTCAAACAGATGAGGTAAAGCAGTCCTAAGGACAGAAAAAGATCTCCTCAATAATTTGTGGGTATACCAATATTTTCCAGTGAGAGGGTTTACTGTTTTTTGATGGGTGTACTCATGGTATGTTTTATCCCAGGTAGCCAATCCTAGTAACCAATAGCTCAATTCCTCCTTGGTTTTGATTAGATGGAGTTTGGATACAATTCTTCTCAATTCTTGGCCAGCAAGGCTCTTAGGTTTACTGGAGAGCCATATTCGACACATTCGTTGGACATGGATTACGCATCGCTGCAGGGTAATGTTGGGACAGACAACACGGATGGCTTTCAGCAAGGCACGATGCCCATCACAGGTAATAGATTCAATATTCACTCCAAGGGAAAACAGGTTTTCCAAATCTTCTTTCAGTTCCTCATACTTTTCTCCGTTGGTCAGGCGGTAGAGTTGTGTGAATTTAACGGTATTATCACGATACAATACCAGACATAAATCACGACTGAAATAGGTGCCATCTATGAGCAAATTTACCTTCTCGGAGGGATAGACGCTCAGCTTGGGTGGATGACATAAACAACTGACGAAATAGCGCTCTAAGGTCCGTTTACTGTAGCCACTCTCATCACTAACTGATCCAAAGTCCTTCTTCCTACTACCCATTTGTAAAACCAGATAAACCGATTGGAGTCTGCTACTCCGGTATTAGATGCCGTAAAAAGAATGCCGCAGTTTTTACATTTATATCGCTGCTTCCCTCCTTGTTTTCCCCATTTAATTGAGTCTAAAAAGCCACATGCCCAACAACGCTTTTTTTGAAGTTTTCATAAAACAAAAGAACCTTATTGAAACGCATTTGAATAAGGTTCTCGTAAATAATTATATACCAGTTAATTACAGGGGTTTTACCAACTATTTTTGACCATTATATCAGTTAAACTGGCCCAATTATAAAAATGTGAGATTCAATACGACTATTAAAAAATAAACAGTCGCAAAAGACCTTATTTATCGTCATAATGTCCATAAGCACCTAAAACTGTCACTACAATCTTTGAACCATCGATGAGGTACACAAGTCTGTGTTTTCTATCAATCCTTCTCGACCAGGTGTTCTGCTGATAATATTTAAGTTTTTCTGGTTTGCCTGTACCTGTTTCTGGGTGCTCCTTAAGTTCTTGAATTAATGTGAACACCTTTTTTAGGAGGGATTTGTTACCAGTTTTTTTTAGTTTCTCAATATCTTCTAATGCTTCTGGAGTGAAAACAATCTCAAAAATCATAAACCTAGCAATTCCTTCAGTTGATCGTCACTTAACTTAACGGTTTTGCCTTCATTGTAGGACTGAAGGCTTTTTGATATCCGCTCTTGAATTGCAGGATCATCAAAGAAGCGATCATTTTTCACCTTATTTGAAATCTCATAAATTTTATCATTGCCTCTCTGAATGATAACCCGCTCATTTTTATCAATCAAATCCAGGTATTTTTTGAGATTTTGGCGAAATTCTCTAGTGCTTACTACAACCATGGTTTCAAATATTTGTGTACACAATAAGATACACAAAGATAAGCGTTAGAGTTCAAAAATTGATCTGAATAGAATTGGTTTTGCAACTGTTGCAATTTCTGCAACACTTGCAATTTCCTTTCACCTTAGAATACCCTCTTCCTGTTCATAAAAGAAATCTGCATCACTTTTCTATCAGTGTATGCCAATTCTGATTTTATGTAAGAAAGGCTTGGTAGCTTAATTTTAAGATTTACTATGCCACTACATCCTTATACAAATACTGCTGAAACTCGATAAACATTTTTCTGACCTCTCCGGCATTTCCTAATACGCTAAGACCATCAGGTAAGCTTTGGTATTTGTTTTCGATTAAGGATTTCAGTTTGGAATCGTCAAGTTCCTCAATGCCTACTTCCACATATTTTTCAAGAACGAAATCAATAAATTCTCGCTGGTTCGTATTCAATAATGGAATTACAGCTTGTTTGGCTAATTGAGCACGTTCGGCTCTGGATTTAGCGATAAAATCTCCATTAAAAACATATTCCAAAACATCAAAAAGATCACTCTTCTCCATATTTACCAACTTCTGAAGGGTGAGAAGGTCATCCTTGGGAAATCCCATTTCATCCAAACTCTCTAAAAATGTACGTCTTGTTACTGGGTTGCCCCAAATAGCTCTTAACTCTTCTTCGTCTTTAAATAGCTTGGGAAGTTCTCCGAAAAGATCGGCCATAAATTCCTCTGAAGAAATCGGCTTTCCATCTGAACTCCAAAAAGAGGTGGACATCATGTGCTGGATCGTACGGTCTTTTCCTCTGGCTAATTTGACTTTTACTTTCTTTGACTTCTTATCACAGGTACATGGAGATTCACCACAAACAAGGCAAGGGGCTGCTGGCTCTTTGACGCAAACACAAATCAGTTCTCCGCACTCTTTGCATGGAGTATCCAAAGGGGGATCACCAAGTACTACTTCTGGTTCAGCAGGTTCACCATCCCATTCTGGATCAGCGAAATGATGGTTTGCATTTACATAATCGTAAATGGTGAAAAATTCTTTCCCATCGAAAACGCGTGTTCCCCGACCTACAATCTGCTTAAATTCAATCATGGAATTGACAGGCCGTAACAACACAATATTCCTGACATTCCTGGCATCCACTCCTGTTGATAGCTTTTGGGAGGTAGTCAGGATGGTAGGGATAGAATTTTCGTTATCCTGAAATTTTTTCAGCTGGGTTTCACCTTCTGCTCCATCGTTAGCGGTAACACGAACGCAATAGAAAGGGTCTTTGCTCTTACTCTCCTGATTGATCATATCTCGGATCAATGCAGCATGGGCTTGATTGGCACAGAAGACAATCGCTTTTTCTTTTTGATAACAATCTGCCAGATAGATTTGAACTCGCTTGCGCTCTCGTTCTTCTATCTCTATGGTTCGGTTAAAATCCTTTTCCTCATAGCGTTTTCCATCTTCGATTTCTCCCTCCAGAACTTCATCATCCGAAGTATAGATGTAATCATCCAATGTGGTCTGAACTCGTTTCACTTTGAAAGGGGTCAAAAAACCATCGTTGATTCCTTCCTTCAGTGAATACACATATATCGGTTCGCCGAAATAGCGGTAGGTATCTACGTTATCTTTTCGCTTAGGTGTGGCAGTCAAACCCAATTGGACAGCAGGAGAGAAGTACTCCATAATCGCCCTCCAATTACTTTCATCATTAGCACCACCTCTATGACACTCGTCTATGATTATTAAATCAAAGTAGTCTTTTGGATATTCCCCAAAATAAGGGGCAGGCTTTCCATGTTCATCTGTTCCTGACATAAAAGTCTGGAAGATGGTAAAGAACAAAGATCCATTAGTAGGGACTTTCCCGCTTTTCTTTATTTCTGATGGTTTGATGCGAACAAGCGCATCATCTGGAAATGCAGAAAATGAATTAAATGCCTGATTTGCCAAAATATTCCGATCTGCCAAAAACAAAATTCTTGGTCTACGGCTAGCTTGGTCAGGATGCTTGTCTCGATCATTAAGATTCCATCTCGTTTGGAAAAGCTTCCAAGCAATTTGAAAGGAAATAGCTGTCTTTCCTGTTCCTGTCGCAAGAGTCAATAGAGCGCGATCCTTTTGTTTGGCTATGGTTTCCAGTGTCCTCGCAACTGCTATTTTCCTGGTAATACCGAAGTTCCCATGTTCCTGACTTATCTTCAAAAGGTACAGCTGCAAATCGTTCTCTCCATTCTCCTGAAAAGTCCTCTTTTGCGTCAAATTGGGTTGTTGGGAAAGTCTTTTCCCATAACTCGTCGGGACTTAAAAAATCATCCACCAACCCTTCCAAACCTGACTCCATGCAGATTTGGTAGATATGGTTGCCATTGGTAGAGTAGGTAGTCGCTAGCTTTAATTTCTCAGCGTATTGCTTGGCTTGCATTACACCTTCGCCGACACTTTGGTTAGCACTTTTGGCTTCGATGATAGCTAGCTTAGTACCCTTGTAAACTAGAACGTAATCAGCGATTTGCTTTTTTCCACGACCGCCTACTTGAATCTTACCCGCGGTGATATGATATTCACGCAAGACTTTAGAGCCTTCCACAATTCCCCAACCCGCTTCTTTCAGTTTGGGGTCGATCAGTTCGGCGCGGGTTTCGGATTCGTTCATGGATTGGTGTTTTTTTGGGACAATTGGGACAGTTGGGACATCGTCGCAAGAGTCCCAAAAGTCCCAATTTCAATTATGGCTTTTTCTTTCTCTTTTCAATTCTCGCTCGGGTCATCCGCTCTCTCAATCCTCCTTCTTTTACAAAAGCAATCTCTAATTGCTTTATTTGCTGGTTAAGCAAATAAGTACAAATCTTGATTAACGTAATCATAGAATTAGCTACGATTTCAGGACTCTCATGCTCTATAGCTTTCTGGAATGTCTCGTAAGTAGGAGTTGGAGTACTTTTATTGAGCTCGCGAACGCGAGCGACCAGTCGGTGATCCTTGCCCCAAATCGGAAGCTTCTGGGTTCTCAGAAAATCCTCATAGTCGATAAGTAACTCTTCTAAACTAGCACGGGCAACATTAGTGAGCTTAATTTCCATTTCTTTGGAAGTTCCTGAAGCCATGCTTCCTTCGACAATATTTTGTTTGCCACTCCTTGCAGCTTGTACCATCTGACCAACTGTGCGATCATACTTATGAAAAAAGCGATTGGTAAAATATACCGTACCATCATAGATAATCTCCGCCTTCTGATAGCTAAACAGATTGCGGTAACCTCCATGCTGGGGAATAAATCCTTTTGTATCTTTTTCCTGATCGCTCATTAATCTTTAAATCGATATAAAAACCTGAATCATAAAAATTAGCTAATTCTCAAATTATTAAGTAATTCTATCCTTCCAGTGATATAATCCATATTTATTTTTCTAAAACTATCGTCGTTTCTTATTAGAGAAAGCTTATCTTCTAAAGAATCATTGTTATGAAAACTAGATTTGATTAAAAGCCCTCTGCCTAATCTTTCATTAACCCAAATTCCTTTTGGTATATTGTTTTCATCTTTAGCATATAAGTATAGTACTATAGCTTCAATTAATACAAAATCCACATTACTATTTCCTTTAGAAACTGGCCTTAAGATTTCATATAGTTTCCCTACTAATTCTTGATTTGTGAATTCTTTAGCAATTATTTTTTTATAAAATTCAGGATTTACGAATTTTATAAAAACCAAAGTAAATAGCGCTTCTGGATATGTGTGAGAAATTGTATGAAGGTTCTGAAAAATAAGTGCTGTGTGATTGAATATTTTTTCAATTTGTCTTAAACTGATTCCTGAATTTGAAAAAAGTGCTTTTGATAATTCATAGTATCTATTTTTTTCTTCTTCATAATTATAACTATTTCTCCTATTTTCAAGATTGAAGAATTCATTCATTCCTGATTTTTGAAACATGTATTGAATAAAATCTTCCAATTCTGGAGCTGGTATCGAATACTCCAAATCAATAAACCTTCTCAAATACTCTTCTGTATTTAGGTTTTCACTACCAAAATAACCTTTGATGGAATGTGAAAGCTGTTCTTTATCGATAGAGATCACGAATACGATTCCAGGAACAGAGAAAAAATGCTTTACTACTTCAAGGAATTCAACCGCATATTTGGGGTTACAACGATCAAGTTCATCTATAAAAAAGACCAAAGGCTTCTTTTCTAGTTTACTTATATAAGACTCTAATTCTGCCTGAAGTTCGTACATCCCTTTTTCTTATCTGCGTATTCATTTACTTCCTCTTCAAAAATAGATGCTGCATCTTCGGATAGTTTTTGAAAAGCTTCCTTTATTTGTTTTGTATCGACAACTTTTTCAGCAACCGCACTTAAAAATATTGGAATAAGTGACTTAGTTAATTTTGCTCCCTTTTTAAGCAATGGGCCGAATTCCTGCTTATCATAAATATCCAGTGACTTGAGTTCAGAAAGTATGGCTGATAATGGATCGTGATTAAAATCATGCTCCCAAGCGTTAAAAAAAAGAGTTTTCAATCCTCTCTCAGGCTGACCTAAATACAGTCGCCACATACGAATAAATGTTGTTTTTCCTTCGCCCCATTTATTATTGAGTCCTAAGACAAATCCCTCTTCATAAGTTTGGATGATACTGGTCAGAATCTCAGCATACTTTTTTCTGTCTAATCGACAATTTTCAAATGGGTCTCCAGCTGTAGCTTTTAGCTCTTGGCTTCTTAAACTACTCATACCTCAACCTCCCTTCCGTCAACTCTCCCGAAAACGCCTTCTGCAACACACTTTTCTTCAATTCTTCCAAGTCAGCTAGTTTCTGTTGATAGATTGCTTCTAGCTTTTGTGTTTCAGCTCGCATAATATCTATTTTTTGGACGATAGCTTGTTGTTCTATTACGGTGGGTAATTTTATTTCCTGAAGTTTAAATATCGAATGTGTTATATCTGGCTGAGCTGCTTTAAATGCTAATCCAAATACTCTTGATTTAAACTTTGGATTTTGTAACCAGTTAAAAAGGTAGTCTCTACTTAATTCTTTTGTTGGTACAATTTTAAAAGAGTTATTGTGAAGAACACCTCGTCTCCCCCTAAAAACTAAACCTAAAGAATTACCTGTTCTTGTATAAATAATATCCTCTGTATTTACCAAAGCATTTTTAGGATAATTTTCAGGATCAATAAATTGCTCTACGGTATTATTTCTTAGATCTTTTATTCTAAGCAAAGGCAAATCACTTTTTTCAACAATTGCATGCTTAGTTTTTGCATTTATAGCAATACCTTGATATAAAGAACAAACATCACCAAGAGTTTTAACTTTCCAATTTTGTGAGTTATCGTTAAATGCTATCTCCGAGTAGCTTTCAAAAAGTTCTTTGGCGTTTTTGAGGTTTTGTTCGGCATTGGCTTTGGCCTTGTCTATCGCCGCAAAGCACTCGTCTAAAATGGAAACAATACGTTGTTGTTCGGGGAGGGATTTGGGAAAGCATATCTCAATCTGTTTCAGATTTTTTAAAATAATTCTTCTTATCGCAACGCCAGTTTTCATTCCAATTGCCGTTTCTAGGAATGATGGGTCTTTTAAAATGTACTTCAATAAAAGAGGAATCAATAACCTTATTTTTAGGTCTTATAAATTGCTAATGATGAAAGCACTACAAAGTCTTTCTCGGAATCCACTAATTGAAACCTTACCAACAGTTCCATCCTTTGAAAAAAGAAGATCGCCAGAATTAGGTTTACATCCGTTTTTCAAAAGGGATTGATAATCACTTTTGTTAATGAACTTACAATTATCAAAGTCAATAATATCATTATCAATATCTCTAACAGTAATGTAAGGGTATTCGGCATCACCAGATGATTTTGGTGAAAAATGACTACCATCAGTAATTTGCTCACACACTTCGATCAATTTCTTTATTTCCCAACCCTCCTTCATATCAATTCCAAAATTGAGTTTAAGATATCCGCACTTTCCTCATCCAAGGCTTTCATTTCTTCTAAAATGGCTTGTGGAGATCGAAGGGCAGCTTCTTCTTTTTTATTTGGGTTCCTGACAGAGAGGTCGAAGGTGGTTTCGGCCTTTCTCGACTCCGCTCGAAATGACATCGGAGATATTTGACAGTCCAGCGAGTTTTCGCTATCCCGCGAATGTTTTTTGTAATTCCACAAAACTCCGCGAGATCATTTTCATTGAGTGGATTGGTCTTGCCTAAGTTGCGATCCAGATTAAGGGAATAGAACCATACCTTTTTTGTAGCGCTTCCTTTTTCGAAGAAGAGAACGACGGTTTTTACACCTGCACCGGTGAAGGTTCCTCCCGGAAGATCCAGCACGGTATGGAGGTTGCAGTTTTCCAAGAGTTGCTTTCGTAAAGCGACTGAAGCATTATCGGTATTACTTAGAAAAGTGTTTTTGATGACTACACCAGCTCGACCACCGGCTCTAAGGATTTTAATAAAGTGCTGAAGGAATAGGTGAGGCGGTTTCTCCTGTTCGGATCGGAAAGCTTCTCCTGCACTTCTGCTCTTTCTTTTCCTCCGAAAGGAGGATTGGCAAGCACCACATCGTATCTATCCTTTTCCTGAATATCCGCGATATTCTCAGCCAGCGTATTGGTATGGATGATGTTCGGAGCTTCCACACCGTGCAGGATCATATTCATAATCCCGATGATGTAGGCGAGTGATTTCTTTTCCTTTCCGTAGAAGGTACGCTTCTGAAGGATTTCAGACTCGGCAGTAGTCAGTGACTTGGAGTTTCGCATGTAATCGAAAGCCTCGCAGAGGAATCCAGCCGAACCCACCGCGCCATCATAGACAGTTTCGCCGATTTGGGGATTGACCACTTTGATGATGGTGGTGATCAGTGGGCGAGGAGTACTAGTATTCTCCACCATTTCGCCCTGCATTGCCCATGTTTTTGATTTTTCCTTCGTAGAGATGGGACATTTCATGCTTTTCGGCATAGGTTCGGGAAGCGTAATGAATCGATCAGATTGATTACTTCCCGAAGGTTGTAACCACTTTGGATTCGGTTCTTAAGTTCGCTGAAGATCTCTCCGATTTTGTATTCTATGGTAGCTGGACTTGCAGCAGAAAGCTTAAAGCTTTTGAGGTAAGGCCAGAGTTTGATATTCACAAAATCATTGAGATCATCGCCAGTCTTTGCATTATGGTGATCGAGTTCTCCGTTTGGAAGTTTAGGTGCCGCCCAAGTACTCCACTGATATTCCGGACTGATGATGGAGGTATAAGTTTTGCCTTCCAGTTCGGCAGCAGTAGCCCGATCCTGATCCAGATCATCCAGGGTATTTTAAGAAAAGTACCCAAGAAGTCTGCTCCACATAATCCAGCTCTGAGCCACAGCCCGCGTCTTTGTGAAGGATATCGTCTACGTTTTTAAAGGTTTGTTCGAACATTGGTTATTTAAGCTGTAAGGGCTTTTGTTTTCTAGAGAGTTAAAATTTAAAAAGCTTTCTAAAGATATTAGTTAAAGCTAGAATGAAAAATCATTTCGAATATAGAGAAATGATTTTTATTGGATCAATTTCTAAAATAAAGGATAAACATAAAGTGAGGTATATTGACTCTATAATGGACGTTCATATAAAAGTTTAATCTCCAATTATAGGTATTGGTTGCAGCCAAAAAAGCCTCTCTGAATCTCAGAAAGGCTATGCGAATTTGTAAGAAATTACTTCTCCAACATCTTTTTCATAATCTCCACTTTCTCCCGCTCCGATTCTAAAAGGCGCTCATAGAGCTTTTTATTCTCTTCCAATGCTTCTACCCATTTGTCGATTGGGTTAAAATTTAAAGAGCATTGGTTATTTATAGATCCTGCATTATCATGAAGAGTACTCGAGATAATATTGATAGCATGTTCTTCCGAAAAATTCTTAATCGCCTCAGCAGGTACTTTTAAAATCTCGGCCACCTGTCGAAGTAACTCATCCTCCACCTCTTCTTTTTGCTCAAGTAGGCTGATTTTCTTCTGGGACCAGTCCTCCCCTAGCTCAAAAGCCAAGGCCTCTTGTTTGATGCCCATCATTTCCCTGAAGCGCTTGATATTTCTGCCGTGGTGGATTTTCTCGTTCATAGTCTGCTAAGTGTTATGGGAAAGTAGGAAATTCTCTGCTAAGTCCTTGAACTAAATTATTCCATTTCTGGGAATGGAGCAAGGATATCACCGCATTGATTAAAAAATCTTGACAAAATGTGTCATATGGACACCAATTCTAAATGATATCGCCCATGCCTACGGCATTTCGGGAAATCTATTAACTCCAAATCCCAGCCATTGAAATGGCTGGCTATGTACATCGATCATGCCTACGGCATTAAGGCCATAAAAATCCGACCCTACAGGCTGGCTGCTCGCTATACACTTTAAAAGCTGCCTATCCCTTATCAGTCCCAGAGGGACGGCCCATCTTCTCCTAGCCAGAGGTTTTAACCTCTGCAAATAAAATAAATAGAAGATCTACCAAAGTCCCAGAGGGACGGACGATTTCAATTCAGTTTCAATCCTCATTAAACAAATGGTGCCACCCACCGGAATATTTTATCCTAGTTCACCCTCTAAAACATCCTTCATAAGAATACTTTAGCCTAATAAAACCAAAGACCTTAAGGTACATCAAAGCCTATTCAAGATGACACTTTCATTTGACCATTCCGAAAATGCACTATTCGAATACTACTCAGATCAAGATATCAATATGTACCTCTGGGAAATGTACCAATGCTGGATGCTTGAACTTTCACAATTAGATAAAACGCACCTAGATGTAAGCAATAGGCAATACTTCTTTGAACTCCTAGCTGCTCATATTTCTAAACAACAATTGCTCGATCGAGGTAAAACCCACTCAAGCCAAATAGCCCAAAGTACTATCCAAGAGACTGCATAAAAGAATCCAGGATAAGGCATTTTCTATTTACCTCTGCCAATGTCAACCTCTATCCCAAACTTTTCCCTGAGAGAAAATTGATAAAATGCTTTTGATCTTTAGGGTTTATCCAAGGTTTATACAGGGATTAGACAGGTTTTATATAATAACACCCTGCTTTTAACCTGTAAAAATACAGTTCAAAAAACGACTAATAATTGCTTAACCATTTGATCTTTAGATATTTATTTTTACTTTGTTTGTAGTTAAACTTTTAAACTCGAACAACTATGGCTACTATTTCAGAGTCCAGTGTAATTCAGCCTCAAGGAAAAGTGGGAGGTTTTACTTTTTACAAGCTCAATGGCAAAATCATTATGAGAAGTTTGCCCCGTGCTCCTCATAAGAACGGAACCAATCCCACCCCCTTCAAAAAGTATATCAAAATAGACTGGCAGAAGTAAATGATTATCTCAGACCTCTTTCCCGGGTATTGGATTTTGGATATCAGAATTATCTAGACCAAAAAACCGGGGTAAATTGGGCGCATACCAATGTATCCACCAAGGGGTATAATCATAAAGCTAATCCACGAATAAATCCTGCCTTCTTACAAATCAGCAGGGACAGTCTTTTGGGAGCTGAAGCCCCTTTGGCAATTCGGACAGCAGACGGAATTACTGTCTCTTGGAAAGACAACTCAGTGGAAGGAAATGCCAGTGAAGGAGACAGTGTGACGATTCTATTGAACCAGCCGGAATTACAAAAGCATATCTGGATAAAGGATGCTGGGAGAAGAAGAAACTTGCAAGCATTGGTAGCACTTGAGGGCGAAAATTCGGAAAGGGACTGGGAAGTGTACTTAACTTTTTACAGACCTCTGAATAATAAAAAACTAGTAATCTCTGATTCTATTTACTTGGGAAGGGTATAGGAGTTGGATCTGATAATCTGATAACCTTTGAGGTTTTTAAAACCTCGAAGGTTTATTTACTTTAACCGCTGAGGACGCTGAGTTGATCGCAAAGACCAAAATATCAGTTTCCAGTCGCAGTAAGCAGTCTCAGTATGGACTTAAAAATGCTTTATTCGAGGCTCTTGACAAATTGATCAATCTCCTCCAAATACCAACCCCCAAAGCCTTTATTATCATAGTCCACCTGAAAACCAGCGAGATGCTCTCCTTCGAATTGGACAACAGTACAATTTTCCCCTAATGTATTACCAAGAGCTAAGGCATCTTCATAAGTAGTAATTGTATCTTCAGATGCAGTTAAGATCAAAAGTGGAACCTGAATAGAATTGACCGATTTTTGGTAATCGGTTGACTCCTCAGGAAGGAGGACATGTTTGCCTAATTCCTTCAGTCTTTCTGCTACAGTTGAGGTATTGGTTACGTACCCCTCTCCAATGATAAAATCTATTTTACTTTTTATGTCAGGATATGCACGAGATATGATAGTTGTCCCCATGGACATTCCCAGAACACCTATTTTTGATTCCTTAAGAAGGAGCTGTGAGATGGCTAACATTTCTCCAAGCTGCCCAAAGGTCCTTGACTTAAGGGAGACGGTCAATTTGCTCCAATACTATCAAAATCCAAATTGTCAGATTTCTTCATTAATAGCCGATTGAGGTTTCAAATTTTTAAACAAAAAATTTTTCTTACAAATCCAGATTTTTAGAGAGCTGGCTTTTTGGCACCCCATCTGAATAAAAAGAAACCAATTGATACTATGATTAGCAATGCTAGGAGCATTCCAACGAAATAGCCTATACCATAAAAGCTTGAAAAATCGAATGCTTGATTTTTAAGTGTAAAAAGGGCGGAAATCCCGAAAAACACCATCCAAAGTACTCCCACAATTTTTGATACTGTCTTCAAAGTCTTCATACTATATAATTCTTAGTTAAGATATGTGATATCCTTCCAATAAACAACAAGTAATAGTTTTTACTCCTGCTGCTCAACTATAGAAAGTTTAATCTTTAATCAAGATCGTATAAATTAAAATCCCACAAAAGCGGATAAAACACCAAAAATTAGCCCATTGTTGAGGATTGAGACCTCCTAGTATTTGAAGTTTTTAAAAACTAGCAGATTAATAATCTATTGATCAGTATTCGAGATAACGCTGCCTATTCATAGGAATTCGAAGGGCTCGGGAGCAGGGATTGATTTGGCTATTCCTTTTCTCTTAACTCATAGATATAGTAGCACTGATAATCCTTCTCAAACTCATGGAGTTCGGCTTGATCTCCGTACTGTAAATACCTATTTGGTCCCACATTTAATTGCAGACTTCCTGGCAATGTCCACTCGACCTCCTTCCCAAGTAATTTTCCATCCCTAATTAAAAAGTAAAATCTCTTTTTGGTTTGAATTAATTCCTCGCCATCCTGTTTACCAGCATTTAAAGCTGCCAAATCCAAATCGTCCCCCGTCTGGTAACCTACTAAGACCTCATCCCCATTTCCCATCATTTGATCAAAGGCTCCACCCAGCCTGACATTTTCAGACCTATACTCTTTAACGCTAGTAAATGAAGCATCTTCCATTGGAATATCCTTGACAATATCAGGCTGTATTCTATTCAACTTGATTTGATTTACAACGCTGAAATTTTGATTTGGGTCTAGTTGGTACAGAGTGGTATCACCGCGTAAAATAGTGGAAATATACTTCGATTGAAGGTCAGAAAAATAGACGGGCTTGTCCATAAACGGATAAAACCTTCCCGAACGAAATTTCCCATTTTCATTCAATTCCCCTCCTTTTAAAACAGATCCAGTACGAACATCCAGCAGATGAACCATGTTTAGAGTATCATAATAATCCAATGGGTATGGCTGCAAATAGCCATCATTTAGATTTGCGATAGCACTTAACTCACCCATTGAAGATTTATAAGTGCTGAGATTGTCCAAGGTGAAATGAACCAACTTGACTCTCGGATTTTGCTCAAAAGGAAACTTCCGAAGTTGCTTAAATTCAAGATCATAGACAAAAACCTCTCCATCTGAGACAAACATAAGCTCATCCCCAATAAAGCCAGCTCTGAGTAGAACCATCCCAAATGCGTCTGGCCCTTCGGACAGTTTATTTTCCGCTACTATCTCTCCATTTTTATCTAGTAGCATGTAATGTCCCTCCATACTCATCTGCTTAACTGTCAAGTACAATTCTTTTTCATGGTGGTAGTCAAGAATCCGAACTGTCTCCAGAATATCCGTGACTAGGGAGTCAACTTTCACGAATTCGAATTCCAGGATTTCATTGGATTTCACTGTCTTTTCTCCGCATGAAAAAATCAAGAATAAAAGACCTATTAAAGAGAATTGGAGCTTCATTTAATTGTATTTTTAGCTAATCTATTAAAATTTCGTAACAATACAACTTATTCTTTCGTCCTAATAAATCTCGTTCAAGTGTGATCAGAGGGTTTAAAGGAAACGTTACATTTTTTAACAAAACGAAAAAGACAGGCATTTAGACTTGGTTAGAAAAAGCATCCCAAATCCTAAAATCACTATATTTGATTAAACCCTTTCAATATGTTAACTAAAAAATTGGTAAAAAAGCAATTAGAGAAACTTCCTGAGGAGTTTTCTTTAGACGACTTGGTAGAGCATTTAATTCTAGTCCAAAAATTAGAAACTGGGCTCAAAGATTCCGAGGAAGGTAAAGTGATTTCAGACGAAGAACTGGATCAAGAAGTAAACAAATGGTTCGAGTAAATTGGACAGATCAAGCAGTTAACGATTTGAAAGAAATTGCTGAATACATCAGCAAGGACTCCAAACGCTATGCTAAAATTCAAATCCAAAGAATAAGGCAGAGAACCTATATTCTGAAACAATATCAACTAGCTGGCCAAAAGCTAGAAATTTTCGGTGAGTTAAATATCCGACAACTTGTCGAGGGGAGTTATATAATCCTATTTCGTACAAAAGGAGATACTCTGGTAGATATTTTGACCGTTCACCATTCAGCTAGGGATTTAAATAGAAGAACTCAACTTTTCTGAAATTGAACTAAAAAACCCTCAAAACCTTATTAATTCTGAGGGTTTAACTAATAAATTTTCGTAGGAAATAAACCTCCGAAGTATTTTCTACTCCGGAGATTTTCTTTTAGACTGCTTCGTACCTCGTAGTGACGAAACGTTTTTAAGATTTTGATTTAATGGTCAAAAATAGTTGGTAAAAGCTGTGTAAACTATTGATTTACTGTCTTTTGTGACAACCTTATTGAAAGTGGTTTCAATAAGGTTGTTTTGTTTTATGGAAAAGTCAAAAAAAAAGGTGTTGGGCATGTGGCTTTCTGGACTCAATCAAGTGGGGAAAGCAAGGCGGCAAGCAGCGATATAAATGCAAAAACTGCGGGATTCTCTTTACCGGTTCGAATCCATCGGTGGCCAAGTCCAACCAATTTATATGGTTTGAAAAGTGGGTTATCGGCAAGCAAACATTGGAGCAATTGGTTGTTCTCACAGGGTACAGTAAAAGCACCATCCAGCGGCTGTTCAAAGGCTATTTGAAAGAGCCACCGATGCTGAGTGTTTACCCCTCTGAGCGTGTAAACCTGATCATTGATGGCACTTATTTCACCAACGACTTGTGTCTGATTCTGTATCGGGACAACACCGTCAAGTTTACCCAGCTCTACCGTTTCAGTAGTGGAGAACGGTATGAGGAGCTGAAAGAAGACCTGGAAAATCTGCTGGCTCTTGGTGTTCAGATTGAATCCATCACCTGTGATGGTCACCGGGCTCTACTACGGGCGGTGAAGAAAGTTTGCCCCGATGTGACCCTTCAGCGATGTGTGATCCATGTCCAGCGTATGTGCAGAATATGGCTTTCCAGTAAACCAAAGAGCATTCCTGGTCGAGGAACTTCGAAGAATCATCTCTACACTGCATCTGATCCGTACCCAACAGCAGCTCAGCTTTTGGCTGCTGGATCTGGCCAATTGGGATGCCCGTCATCATGAGTTTGTGCATGAGAAAACCGTGAACCCCACCACTGGAAAATACTGGTATAAACATAAGCTGTTGAAGCGTTCCTTCTCTGTAATTATGAGCGCACTGCCCAATTTGTTTCACTATCTGGAAAACCCAAAAATACCCAAATCAACAAACGGTCTGGAGTCGTTCTTCGGACATTTAAAAAACAATCTCAATGTCCATAGAGGACTTTCGAACGCAAACAGAAAAAGCTTTTTGAAATGGTATCTGTACTTCAAAAATCAACAAGGTAAAAGGTTTTCCAAGCCATGGGACAAGAAGAATGAAGCATGAAAAAAGGGCTCCGAAAAAACGAAGCCCTTCCATTCCACTTGACAGATTTTATTGCTGGTAAGTTGCTCCTCAGCAGAGCTTACGTCCTCTTCAAATCTGTCGCAGATTATAATGAAATTTTATACCAAAGTCACCAACTATTTTTGACCACATTACCAAGATTTTAGCATTCGTCTTTTATTTGACTACCTGAATACTGATCACTGCCACTGCCTACTTACTTCAAATTCTTATATCGAATCCTCTTAGGCTCTACATCACCCAATCTTTTCTTCTTATTCTCTTCATAGTCGGAGAAGTTTCCTTCAAACCACACCACTTGAGAATCTCCTTCGAAAGCCAAAATATGCGTACAGATTCTATCCAAGAACCATCTATCGTGGGAGATGACTACTGCACATCCGCCGAAGTTTTCCAAAGCTTCTTCCAGCGCTCGAAGTGTATTCACATCCAAGTCGTTGGTAGGCTCATCGAGAAGCAATAGGTTTCCACCTTCTTTCAGTGTCAGCGCCAAGTGAACCCGGTTTCGCTCACCTCCGGAAAGCACACCGACTTTTTTCTCCTGATCTCCTCCACCGAAGTTAAACTTAGAGACATAAGCTCTAGCATTCACTTCTTTATTACCCAGCATCATCAGCTCATTTCCCTCGGAAATTGTCTGGTACACTGTCTTGTTTGGGTCCAAGGAATCATGTCCTTGATCCACATAAGCTAGTTGCACTGTCTCGCCAACCTCAAAATTACCAGCATCAGGTTTTTCCTGTCCAGTGATTAATTTGAAAAGCGTGGATTTACCCGCACCATTTGGCCCGATTACTCCAACTATGCCACCTTGTGGCAAAGCAAAAGTCAAGTTTTCGAACAACAGCTTGTCTCCATATGCTTTAGAAACGCCATTCACCTCAATAACTTTGGCTCCAAGACGAGGTCCTGGAGGAATAAACAATTCAAGCTTCGCTTCTTTCTCTTTGGACTCCTCTCCCACCAATCTATCATACGCACTCAAACGAGCCTTACCTTTCGCCTGACGGGCTTTCGGGGTCATTCTGATCCACTCCAACTCTCTTTCCAATGTTTTCTGACGCTTGGATTCAGTCTTTTCCTCTTGCTTCAATCGGTTTTGCTTTTGATCAAGCCAAGAAGAATAATTTCCTTTCCATGGAATACCCTCGCCACGATCCAGCTCAAGAATCCAACCGGCAACGTTATCCAAGAAGTATCTATCATGCGTTACTGCGATGACAGTTCCCTTATAATTCTGAAGATGTTGCTCCAGCCAATGTACTGACTCAGCGTCTAGGTGGTTGGTAGGTTCATCGAGCAACAATACATCCGGCTCCTGTAATAAAAGTCGGCAAAGTGCCACTCGTCTCTTTTCACCACCAGAAAGATTAGCGACGTTAGCATCACTAGGAGGAAGTCTAAGCGCATCCATAGCTTTATCCAGCATCACGTCAAGTTCCCACGCGTTAGCTGCGTCAAGCTTCTCCTGCACCTCGCCTTGCTTCTCAATTAGCTTATCCATAGCGTCAGGATCTTCCATCAATGCTGGATCCATGAATTTCTCATTGATAGCTTCAAATTCTTTTAACAAAGCGACCGTCTCAGAAACCGCTTCTTCTACGACTTCTTTTACTGTTTTGGTAGGATCAAGCTTTGGTTCCTGCTCCAGCATCCCCACGGTGTATCCAGGAGACCAAACAACCTCACCTTGGAATTCCTTGTCCATTCCAGCGATGATTTTAAGAAGAGAAGATTTACCCGAACCGTTCAAACCGAGAACACCGATTTTGGCTCCATAAAAAAATGAGAGGTAGATATCTTTAAGGACTTTTTTCTGTGGCGGATAAATTTTTGAAACTCCTGCCATGGAAAAGATGATTTTTTCTGAACTCATGCGTTATATTTTTACTTAGAAATTGCGCTTAAGAATCAAAGATGGCAAAAAAACCGCTTTCTTAGGATAAGTGCTTTTGAATTAATTAATTTGCGGAAATTCGAAAACCGCCACCTAACCTACTGTAGAGCAATGGAGCATCCGTATGGATATATCAAAAACGACAAAGTTTATTTGAGGGGATTTTTGGGGCAGGACGATAGGGTAATCGGAGAAGTAAAAGAAGATGAGGCCTCTACACTTAAATATTTTGAGGATAGATTTGAACAACTCAAACAAAAAGTAGAGAAACTCAAGAATGATATTCAGGAAAACCAGAACAAGGGGTCTTTCCTGATGAAACTTATTCACCTCAGAGAATCTCTTATGCAATCTGATGCATTGGGAGATTTCGAACCCCTAATTAAAGATCTTAGCGAACAAGAAGAATTCCTGAACGAAATAATTCAGGTAAATCGCACCAAAAATCTTGAGGTCAAAAAAGCATTGATTCAAGAAGCCGAAGAGAAAAAAGACGATACAGACTGGAAAGAAACTACCGAGTTTTACAAGGAATTAAAACTCCGCTGGATCAAAACCGGCCCTGTTGATAAGGAACATCAGGAAGAAATAGAAGGCACTTTCAACGACATCGTGCAGCATTTCTTCGAAAACAGAAGACATTTCTTCGAAGGACTCGCACTTCAGGCTGAAGAAAATATCAAAGTATATGAAGCGTTAGTTGTTCAGGCTAGGGAAGCACATGATTTTCCTGATGCTAAAACTGCTTTTGATATTTCAAAGAAAATCCAACGTCAATGGAAAGAAGCCGGTAAAGTACCCGCAGAGAAGAGACAACCGCTATGGGATGAGTTTTCCAGATTGAACAACCGAATTTTCTCCAGATACAAAAGGACCCTTCAAACTGGACCGCAAATGAACCCAAGGGAACTAATGCGGAAGGTGGAGACTTTAACGGAAGAAATCAAAACATTAGCAGGTAAACCAACGTCATACGAACTCATTGGGAGAGCCAAAGCGATTCAGGAAGAATGGAGAAAATTACCCCCACGCAAACCAAGAGAGGCTAATTTGATCGTGAGGTCATTCCAATTCTTCTCCGACATCGTATTTGAGAAAGCTTTCTTAGAGAAACTTGTTCATGGTAAGTACCCTGACTTTGACGAAAAACCAGAAGCGGAACAAATTCAGATAAAAACTGCTTTACTAAAAGATTTATTGAAAAGAGATCAAACTGAGCTGGAAGCGGCACAAAACAATACGGAGAATTTCCGCGTTCAGTCAGCTGATTTTGATATAATGATGAAGAAAAAACTATTTGCCGTGAAGAGAAAGGTTGATGTAAAAAATTATATTTTGAAGCAACTTTCTTTTAAATAATAAAACAACGCTGAATATTTCAAAAAAAGAATAATTTTGCACCCTTTAACTCCGGAACTCCTTTAAAACAAACACTATGTACTGGACACTCGAATTAGCATCCTATTTAGAGGACGCACCCTGGCCAGCCACCAAGGATGAATTAATTGATTATGCCATCCGATCCGGCGCACCAATGGAAGTAGTAGAAAACCTTCAAGAATTAGAAGATGATGGAGAACCTTATGAGACCATCGAAGAAATTTGGCCAGATTATCCGACCAAAGACGATTTCTTCTTCAACGAAGACGAATATTAAATGAAAAAAGCCCTGAGCGATCGGGGCTTTTTCTTTTTTGTAACCTGGACTATTTTAACCACAGAGGAGCAGAGATCTCGCAGAGTCACTAAGTAGTTCGCATGACCTTGCAGTCTGAAGATTCAATTAGTAAAAGTATTCAGGCTTGAATACTCGCAACTGAAAACTGCGACTGATCCCTGACAACTAAAAACTGCAACTGCTCACTGAAAACTATAAGCCCAAAACCTGTCTCAGCCTAGAATACCCTGTCTTACTCACTGGCACCTTCTCACCTCCTCTTAATAACACCAGGTAATTATCGCGCTCATAGGGCTCTATTTTGGTGATCTCATTCAAATTGATCAGGTATGACCTATGCACACGCACAAACTTACTGGGATCCAAAGCTTCCTCGAGAGATTTCATGGTCATCTTCTTTAAGTATTTACCCGAAGCTGTATGAATAGCGATGTAATCGTCCTCGGCCTCAAAAAAAATCGCTTCGTGTGTAGGAATAATTTTGATCTCATTCTTAACTCTGACCACCAGCCGATTTCTTTTTTCAGCCAACTCATTCAGTTTTTGAGTGCTTTCGTCTGCCCCCGCTTGCTGGGCAAGAAACTTATCTATAGCCTGATTAAATCGCTCCTGAGAAAAAGGTTTCAGCAAGTAATCAATCGCCATCGCATCAAAGGCTTTCAGAGCATACTGATCGAAAGCCGTAGTGAAAATAACCGCCGGAGGCTCATCTAGGAGTTCGAGCATTTCAAAACCGGTGATTTTAGGCATCTGTACGTCCAAAAAAATCAAATCGGGGTTATGTTCTTGAATAGCTTTAAGTCCCTGAAATCCATTTTGGTAAACTCCTACGAGTTCAAACTGAGGGAAATTTGCTAAAAACTCCTGCACAATACTAGCAGCCAATGGCTCATCATCTATGATTAAAGTTTTGATCATTTCTGTTGGGGTATTTTTAAAATAACAGTAAAAAGCGAGTCCTCAGCTTTAGACTCCAAGAGATCTTTCCTGCCAAAAAGCAAAAATAGTCGCCGATCTACTGAACTTAATCCAAAGCCAGTTCCTTTGGGAGCAGCCACCTCAGGATCAAAAGGATTTTCGATTTTCAGCATCAAATAATTTTGCTCCTTATATGCTTGAACAAGTATTTTCACGTCCTCCGTGATCCCATAAAGCCCATGTTTTATGGCATTCTCCAATAGCGGCTGAATCAATAACTGGGGCACTCGCATTTGCTTTACTTCATCAGCCAAATTAAACACCACCTCTAACCTATGCCCAAATCGCACCCGCTCTATATCCAAATACATCTTTAAATAAGTCAATTCCTCGTCTAAGCTCACCCATTGCTGATGGTCTTTTCTGATTGTTCCGCGAAGAAAATCTGAAAGCTGAAGCACCATTTCTCTGGCTTTTTGAGGTTGAGAGACAGTGAGTGCACTTATAGAATTCAGACTGTTAAATAGAAAATGTGGCTGTAGCTGCTGTCTCAACTGGGTCAACTCTGCTTCCCGAGAAAGTTCATTCATCATCACCTCTCTTTTCTGAGTTTCATTTTGCTGTTCTAATTTCGAAACTACAATTGCAATGAGCCCTACAAGTGTCTCCGCCAATCCCAAAATTGCCCATCTGAGGTAAAAGTGCGACTTGAGAAAATTCCGGTAAGTCTCCTGATCAGAATAAATCCACCTGAGTAAATATTGGTGAGAAAGAACAGCCAAGAAACTGAATATCAAAGGCACTCCCAGGAGCAACCAGTTATTGCTTCCTTTGGGAATATAAAAGCCGAAAACCCGATCCAGCATATTTACTCCCAGAGAGAAAAGCAAGGCAAAAACCAAGGAATCGACTATAGCTGTTGACTGATCAATTCCATAAAAAACTAGCAGCCCAAATGTAACAAGGAACCAGATTACTCCGGCTCCTTGTACGATCCAAATACTTTTAGAAGGGTTTGAAAATGCTTTAGAAAACAAAATTTGGTGGTTTTAAGAAAGGAATTTCGTTAATAAGATTTGATTTCCAAGCCACCAAAGAAGACTGTTCCCCTGATCACCATAACTTTATCTGAATCCACTTCCGACTGACGGTACACCCGCTTATCTTCCACTCCTGCAGCGATGTTGGTTACTTCTACCCGTACATCCCAGTGCGGAGGAACTACTAATTTCACACCGCCGAAAATCACATCTACCTGAAGGGTCACCATGCCAGAAAAGTCTGATTGAGTCAGGTCTAGGTCAATCCCCCCAAAGGCAGCAGTCAGTTTACCTCCTTGGAAATTCTTGGTAAGCATTCTTTTATTTATTCCGCTGAAGATAGAATCTATAGAAACACTATCTGAGTAGCTGGTACCAGAAACACCAGACATTCCTGAGTAAGATTTAGCTCCGGAAGCTTGGCTTGAAAAAGAAGATTTTTCTCCTTTATTATACTCCTCGCCTATTTTATATTCCTCACCAGAAGCTGGGGAAGCGGTAGATTTAGCCCTGATTTTTTCCTGAATATCATTTAAAACCTGCTGCTCTTGCCGCTTTTTTGTAATCAGATAAATACCGACCAGGATAAGAGCTATTGGGAAAATAAATCGCTGCAATCCGAAATGAAAATCAAACTCCTGCTCAAGTAAAAAGAATAAACCTACACCTAGCATCAATACTCCAAAGAAACTTTTGAACTCATGCTTAACCAAAGTAATCACCCCTATTGCGATTAAAATCATCGGCCAGGATAGTAACCAATCAGGATAGAAAATATCTAGCTTTCTAAGTAAAATCAGGACACCTACTGCGAGGATTATAAATCCGAAGACCATCCCTCCATCATTGTTGTTTATGCGATTTCGTTTCATCTGTTTTGTAATTAGTTTTGTAAAGCCAAATTTAATCTCGCCTGGTTAGTCATCATTCCTGCATAAGGCTTCTGATTCCTGCTCGATTTCATCTCATTCATTTTTTAATGATGATCGAAAGTACTGGACGGGACATTCTTAAGAAATGAACAAAAGGCCAACTCAACCTAAAAGTCGGTGAAACACATAAAAAAGTCGGTGAAATTTCACCCGCAATTTTTACCGATCTGACGATTGCTTCGCTGCGATAAACTCCGCGTAATCCATATCTTCAGGAGTAGTAATCTTGATGTTTTCAGGATTTCCTGAAATCAACGTCACTTGCCAACCTTGATTTTCATACACAGTAGCATCATCGGTAAACTGTTGGAGTTCGGTTACTGCAAAAGCTTTTTTGATTTTCTTTACTTGGAAAGTCTGAGGGGTTTGCACCAAGCGAAAATTTTGCCTCTCCTGATAAAATGACTTTCCATCAGCTGTCAGCTTCCTGATTGAATCTTTCAATGCAATGACAGCAATGGCACTACCCTGTTGCTGGGCAGTTTCAAAACTTTCTGAGATTACTTTTATGTCTACAAAGGGACGAACTCCATCGTGGATAGCGACCAGTTCGGTCTCAGGGTTCAGAGAATTCAAGCCGTTTCTCACAGATTGAAACCTGGAATTGCCACCTGCTACCAATCGATGAGAGATAGTGAATTGATAATGCTGACACAGCTCTTCCCAATACGAAAAATCATTCTCGGGCAAAACTAGAATTAATTCAATAGATGGATCGACGCTATAAAACACAGAAAGTGTGCGCATCAATACCGGCTGCCCAGCAATGGGTAAATATTGCTTGGAAATAGGACTGCCCATTCTGGTGCCTCTTCCGCCTGCGACTAGGATTGCAGCTTTGTTTGTCATACTAGATTTGCCCAAATGTAAAGAATCAAACTTGCTCAGATTTTACTTCAAAGTTATATCTGTGTGAACATAAAAAAAGCTCCTTTCGGAGCTTTCAGTTTTAAAGGATCAACATCGCGTCTCCGTAAGAGAAGAATCGATATTTTTCTTTGATGGCTTCTTTATATGCTTTCATCACCAAATCGTAACCTCCGAATGCCGCTGCTGTCATTAGCAAGGTAGATTCTGGAAGGTGGAAATTAGTAATTAACGAATTAGCGATTTTAAACTCGTAAGGAGGAATGATAAACTTATCTGTCCAGCCAGCACTAGCTTTCAAACGACCGTTTGCAGTCACCGAGGACTCAATCGTTTTCAATGAAGTTGTACCCACAGCTACCACTCGCTTTTTAGCATCCAATGATCTATTCACCAATTCTACAGTTCTATCAGGAATCTCATAGTTTTCGGAATCCATCTTATGCTTAGTCAGATCTTCTACGTCTACCTGACGGAAAGTCCCCAAACCAACATGAAGAGTAATAGGAGTCACATCAACACCCTGAAGCTCTAGCCTTTTTAGCAAATGAGGAGTAAAGTGCAAGCCAGCTGTAGGTGCTGCAACAGCGCCCACATTCTTAGCGAATACAGTTTGATATCTTTCTTTATCTTCTGCTTCTTACTTTTCTTTCAATAAATTCCTTCAAAAGAGGGGTTTCACCAAGCGTATCTATAGTCTTATGGAATTCTTCTTCAGTCCCATCAAACAAGAAGCGAATTGTACGACCTCTAGAAGTAGTGTTGTCAATTACTTCCGCAACAAGATCAGAATCTCCGAAATACAGCTTATTACCTACTCTGATTTTACGAGCTGGATCTACCAACACATCCCAAAGTTTCAATTCCGCATTTAATTCCCTTAAAAGAAACACCTCGATTTCTGCACCGGTTTTCTCTTTGTTGCCATAAAGCCTTGCAGGAAACACTTTGGTGTCATTAGTAACAAAGACATCACCTTCACCAAAGTATTCGATAATATCTTTAAAAACTCTGTGTTCAATTTCACCAGTATCACGATGGACAACCATTAGCCTGGATTCATCCCTGTTGGCTGCTGGATAATGAGCTACTAGTTTCTTTGGAACGTCAAATTTGAAATCCGATAATTTCATATGTTTATTATTTGTCTTTTAAAGGCCTTATGGAATCTCGCAGGGCTGATAAACATGCCAATATGTGTCGTTTCCGACATGCTCGATTTCATAGTTAAGTTTTAGATGTCTTGAGTGATTTAGAATATCTCTAAAAAATGCAAAGATACTAACAAAATCAGGCAATTTCAGCTAACTTGACAAATTGTTTTAAACCAACTATTAACGCATGCTCTTTTTCAAACTCTCATGGGAAAGTTTTCGCTTCGCGATCGCAGCATTAAAGACTAGTCTCACGCGTACCATATTATCCCTATTAGGGGTGACAATTGGTATTTTCGCCATTATAGCTGTATTCACCTTAGTCGACTCTTTAGAAAATAACATCAAATCATCCTTTTCATTTCTAGGCACTAATGTAATGAGAGTGGATAGATTCCCTTATGCAAACGGGCCACAGGATTACCCTTGGTGGAAATATTTCCGAAGACCCCCCGGTACTGTAGCTGAATATGAATTTCTGCAGCAAAGGTTGACATCTGCGGAAGCGGTCACAATTGCAGCATCTGCTAATACAACTGTAAAAGCCGGAAGCAATGCCTATCAAGGTATGGCTCTTACCGGTGCTGTCTACTCCTATCAAGATGTCTATGAGCTATCCATTGAGGAAGGTAGATATTTTACACCCTCAGAAATAAATGCCTCAAGGAATTTAGCAATCATAGGAAGGGAAATTGCAAACACGCTTTACCCACAGCAAGAAGCACTTGGCAAACCCATTAAAATCAGAGGAATGAAGTTCACCGTGATCGGTATCTTTGAGGAAGAAGGAGAAGGCTTATTTGGCGGTGGGTCTAAAGACGAAGCCTGTCTAATCCCTTATGGAGCTTTTACCAAAATGTACTATACGGGAAGAAACGGTCTGGAGCCAGTGATCGCAGTGAAGGGCATGGAAGAGGACATCGGGCTAGTTGCTTTAGAAAATGAAATGACAGGATTACTTCGTGCCAAAAGAGGACTAAAACCAAGAGACGAAAATAATTTTGCATTAAACAAAACTGAGTTTATCCAAAATGCCATAGGATCCGTATTTGACGTCATTTCTATCGCAGGATGGGTAATTGGTGGATTTTCAATACTTGTAGGCGGGTTTGGTATCGCTAATATCATGTTCGTGTCTGTTCGAGAACGAACAAACATCATAGGTATCCAAAAATCATTGGGCGCAAAAAATTATTTTATCCTTTTCCAATTTCTATTTGAATCTATTTGCCTTAGTCTAATCGGAGGAATTACAGGAATAATTATCGTCTATTTCCTAACCTTTATTCAATTGGGAACTTTGGAGATCGTACTATCGATCAGCAACATTGTATTAGGCTTGGGAGTTTCCACTATTATCGGAGTAGTTTCAGGAATTGTCCCTGCTACTTTAGCTGCAAGAATGGATCCTGTAGAGGCGATCCGGACAACCTAAATAGCACAGAGCATATAAAGCAAAAAGCGGTTGTCAATAATTTGACAACCGCTTTTTGCTTACTGTAGAAAAGGTTTACTCCTCCTCGACTACTGCGCTAGCTCCTTTCGATAATCCAGAGGCAGCTTTGATCTTTATTTCAAGATCTTCCATCAATTCAGGGTTATCCAAAAGTAGGGTCTTCACAGCTTCACGGCCTTGTCCAAGTTTTTCTCCATTATAGGAGAACCATGAACCTGCCTTTTTGATAATATCCAGTTCCACACCAAGGTCAATGATTTCCCCCACTTTGGAAATACCTTGCCCGTACATGATGTCAAACTCCACTACTTTGAAAGGAGGCGCCACTTTATTTTTCACCACCTTCACCTTAGTTCTATTACCAAGGATATTGTCTGCACTTTCTTTAATCTGACCTATTCTTCTGATATCTAGCCTAACAGACGCATAAAATTTCAATGCATTACCACCAGTCGTAGTTTCAGGATTACCAAACATAACCCCGATCTTCTCACGAAGCTGGTTAATGAAAATACAAGAGCATCCAGTTTTATTAATAGCTCCAGTGAGCTTTCGCAAAGCCTGAGACATCAATCGAGCCTGCAAGCCCATTTTGCTGTCTCCCATATCGCCTTCCAGCTCACCTTTTGGCACCAAAGCAGCCACCGAGTCAATCACAATGATGTCAATAGCTCCTGAACGAATTAAATGCTCGGCTATCTCCAATGCTTGCTCACCATTATCTGGCTGAGAGATCAATAAATTTTCAGTGTCTATACCAAGTTTTTCTGCGTAGCTCTTATCAAATGCATGCTCCGCATCGATGAAAGCCGCCAACCCTCCTGCCTTTTGAGCCTCAGCGATACAGTGCAGTGTCAGGGTAGTTTTTCCAGAAGATTCTGGGCCATATATTTCAATCACTCTGCCTCGGGGAATTCCTCCGACGCCTAATGCTATATCCAACCCTAGTGAGCCAGTAGATATCGCAGGTACATCCACCACTTTATTATCACTAAGCTTCATTACGGTGCCCTTACCGTACGTTTTATCCAGCTTATCGATAGTCAGCTGTAAGGCTTTTAGTTTTTCGGCGTTATTACTCATGCGTTTTGAATTTGTCTTATCAATTATTTAGTGAAAGTAAATAAACAGCAGTCCATTACCAAGGTGTGCTATCCTATTGTTTCGGGATACTAAATTCGTAATTTTAATCGCCTTTCGGCACGTTTTTTCGTAATACCTATAGATTACCCCTCTTTTCGTCAGGTATTGTCATTAAAATTTATGAAAAGAATCCTAGGATCAGTATCAGTACTTCTTTTTTTCACCCTATTCGATCTCTCCGCCCAAGGGTCGGAAGGCACAACGCCATTTACTTTTGGTGAAGAGCTTTCATTTGAAGTATCCTACGGATGGCTGAATCTAGCTGATGCAAAAATGCAGATTGCCAAAAGACCTCAAGAGCAGAACGAAAAACCACATTATAAAATTGATGTGTATGGCAAAACAAAAGGTGCTGCCACCATATTCGGGAAGGTAAACGATAACTGGGGAACTTACTTAGATGTAGCCACCAATTTACCCTCCGTGTCCTACAGACATATTGAAGAAGGGAAATACCGAAAACATGAGTTCGTTCACTTTGACCAAAAGAACAAGAAAGCTACCATGAAGCTTTTTGACAAAGAGAATAGACACTTGAAGGAAACGAAGGATTTTGATTTACCAGGACAAGTTCAGGATTTAGTGAGCGGTTTTTACTATTTGAGAACTCAAGATTTGAAAGATTTGAAGGAGGGAGAGTCAATCTTAATCCGCGGATTCTTTGACAAGGAAATATATAACATAAAGTTAATCTACGAGGGGACTGAAACATTAGACACCAACCTTGGCAAGAAAGAAACTTATATTTTCTCCCCTCAACTCCCGAAGAACAAACTTTTCAGAGGCGATTATCCAGTGAAGGTCTGGGTCACAAAGGATCAGAACAAAATCCCTGTAAAAATCAAAGCAAATCTTTTTATCGGATCATTGAATTTAGACATCATATCTGCGAAGGGACTGAAAAACAACTAATTCAAAAGATCATAACATTAGGATAACATTGTACTGCTATTACCAAATTTTCTTGTCATTTTCATAGTGTGGCTCGTACATAGACAATCTATTGTTTGGCTTCAATCCTTAAATATTCCTTAATTTTAACCCAAACATTAAGAAATCACTGATGAGCGATAAGCAAAAAATCAAAGTTCTGGTAGTTGACGACGAACCTGATATTGTTGAAATCCTGAAATACAATCTCCAAAAAGAAGGCTATGAAGTAGCAACCGCCGAAGATGGAATCAAAGCAGTAAAAGTTGCTGCGAAATTTTTGCCGGATGTGATTCTTCTAGACATCATGATGCCAAATCAGGACGGTGTCGAAACCTGCCTACAGGTAAGACAGATTCCGGAGCTCAAAAACACCTTTATTATTTTCCTTACAGCGCGTATGGAAGAATATTCTGAAGTTGCCGCATTTGACGTCGGAGCGGATGATTACATCACCAAGCCCATCAAGCCTAGAGCGTTGATGAGCAGAATTTCAGCTTTGTTCAGACGTGAATCCAAAAAAGAGCAGGAGCAGATTCAAATCAAAATCCGTGACTTAATCATTGACAGAGGAAGTTATACCATTGACAAGTCTGGAAAGACAATTACCCTGCCCAAGAAAGAATTTGAGTTGTTGTATTTCCTAGCCAAAAACCCTAATATCGTTTTCAGTAGAGACGAACTTCTCCAAAATATCTGGGGTGCCGATGTCTTTGTATTAGCGAGAACTGTAGATGTGCATATTAGAAAAGTGCGTGAAAAGATTGGAGAAGACTACATCACTACTGTGAAAGGTGTAGGCTATAAATTCGAATTAGGGCAATAAATGTTTACCACTTCCAGAGGAATTTCTTTGATCCTGGCTTTAGCCATCTCGGCTCTGGTTGCGGCTTTTTTGTCTTTAATGGATGGCGCAGACCTTCTTTTGCTCCTAGTTGCTTGGGGAGTATCTTTTTCGTCATCCTATTTGCTGATTTCCTTTATGCTGGAGTATTTAATCTTCAAGGAGATTGGGGATATTTATTCTCTTTTAGAAAAAATCCAACGCAAGGATCTTTCTGAAATCAGCGAAAAAGGCCGTAAGGGCTCTATTTCACCACTTAGAAAAATAAATAAAGTCATCAACTCCTATGCGATTGCCCGCCAAAAGGAGATAGACACACTACAGAAAAATGCAGTTTTCCGTCGGGAATTTATTGCTGATATTTCTCATGAATTGAAAACTCCAATTTTTGCCACTCAGGGCTACATCCACACACTGCTTGACGGCGCTATAGATGACAAGCAAGTTCGTATGCGCTTTCTGAAGCGAGCAGCTAAAAGCCTCGACTCTCTAGATATCCTAGTTCAAGATCTTCTGACACTTAACCAAATGGAAAGTGGTGTAATCAAATTTAACTTTACAGAATTTGATTTAAAGGAACTCTTGGAAGAAGTAATGGAAGAGCTGGAGCACAAAGCTTCTAAGCGTGACATGCACATAAAGTTTGAGGTGCAGCCTGACAAGCATTACCTTACGAATGGCGACAGACAAAAGATTTACCGGGTTTGTCAAAACCTAATCTTCAATGCCATGAAATACAATCAAAATGGCGGTGAGGTACAGGTAGTATTAAAAACCCATAAAAACACTATCCAAGTAGATGTGACCGATGACGGCCCGGGAATCCCGCCTGAAGATCTGAAGAGAATTTTTGAACGATTCTATCGTGTGGAGAAAAGTAGAAATAAAAAAGAAGGAGGCACAGGCCTCGGTCTGGCCATTGTTAAACATATTCTGGAGGGTCACAAAAGCAAGATTTCGGTGAGTTCAACAGTTGGTAAAGGTTCTATTTTCAGCTTTTCTCTTCCATTGGTGAAAAGCGACTCTATGGAGGACAAACATAAAGCGGCAACTCTCTAAGAATAAAACCTAGAGAAGTTTTTTAACCATCCTTTTTTTCCTACTTTTGCAGCCTCAATTGAAAGAGGCAGGAGAATCCATGAAGAAAGTAGATTTTGACAATCTTATTCTGTTTGAAAACGAGGATTACCTGGTAATCAATAAACCGCCGTACCTATCAAGCTTAGACGATAGACACGAAGCGCAGAACATCCTAGACCTTGCCAAGGCACACACCCCCGATGCCCAGCTGTGCCATAGATTGGATAAGGAAACTTCAGGATGTCTAGTGATTGCCAAGAATCCAGCGGCCTACAGGCATTTGGCTATGCAGTTTGAAAGCAGAAAAGTAAACAAAGTCTATCATGCAGTGGTGGAAGGGATCAAGGAATTCAGCGATGAGCTGGTAGACCGAAATCTCTTAGCCAACAACAAAGGAATCGCCAAAGTAAGTAAGGATGGCAAGCCAGCACAGACAGTTTTCAATACCTTGAAGACTTACTATGCGCACACCCTAGTCGAATGCAAGCCCATCACTGGGAGATTGCATCAGATCAGGGTTCATTTGGCTTATCTGAAGTCACCCATTTGTGGTGACACCTTATATGGAGGCAACCCTTTATACCTTTCTTCTATCAAGCGTCGCTTCAATTTAAAAAAAGAGACAGAAGAATTACCAATTATGCAGCGGGTTTCGCTTCATGCTTATTCGATTGGATTTAAGGGTCTGGATGACAAGGAAATATTCGTAAATGCGCCCTATCCTAAGGATTTCAAGGTTTTGGTCAATCAACTAGAGAAAACCAGCTAAGAGATTTAGATCGAAAAAGAGCAAGAAACAACCGGTTTTAAGAGGTAGTAAAACGCTAAGCCTGTGAAAATTAGGACTTAGTATTGGAAATATTTTGCATCGAAAATAAAATACTCCTATCTTTGTGTCCCTTTTTGAGGGTGAAATAAATTTAACAAGCTAAATATTAAACAGTTACACAGTGGATACTTTGAGCTATAAGACCGTATCAGCCAATGCCGCGACTGCAGATAAGCAATGGGTGGTAGTGGATGCCCAAGCAGCAGTTTTGGGTAGATTGGCTAGTGAGGTAGCAAAAATCTTAAGAGGTAAGACGAAGCCAAGCTTCACCCCTCACGCTGATTGTGGTGACAACGTCATCGTAATCAACTCTGACAAAATCAGATTAACTGGTGACAAGTGGGACTCAAAAGTTTATGTGAGACACACAGGTTACCCAGGTGGACAGCGTATTTCTACGCCAAGATTATTGAAAGACAAGTCTTCAACTATCTTGATCGAGAAAGCTGTAAGAGGCATGTTGCCTAAAAACAGATTGGGAAGAAAATTATACGGCAACTTGTACGTGTATGAAGGATCTGAGCATCCACATACTGCACAGCAGCCTAAAGCCATCACTCTTTAATCGACTATAATGGATATTATCAACAAAATCGGTAGAAGAAAAACCTCTGTAGCCAGAATTTACATGGCGCCAGGAAAAGGTGAAATCACCGTGAACAACAGAGCACTTGACGTTCACTTCCCTTTTGAACTTCACCAGATCGTAGTAAAGCAGCCTCTTACTCTAGTAGGTGTAGAAGGTAACTACGACATCAAAATCAATGTAGATGGTGGCGGAAGTACAGGTCAGGCAGAGGCAGCTCGTATGGCTATCTCTCGTGCTTTGTGCGAATTCGACGCAGAACACAGACCTGCATTGAAAAAAGAAGGTTTCCTTACTCGTGACCCTAGAATGGTGGAACGTAAGAAGCCAGGACGTAGAAAAGCAAGAAGAAAATTCCAGTTCTCAAAACGTTAATCTGGATTTACTTCAGAATATACAAATTATATTATGGCCAAATTAGAATATAAAGACTTACTAGATGCTGGTGTTCACTTCGGACACTTGACGAGAAAGTGGGATCCAAGAATGTCTCCATACATTTTCATGGAGAAGAATGGTATCCACATTATCGATCTTAATAAAACGCTTGTATGCCTCGACGAAGCATCTAACGCAATCAAGCAAATTGTACGTTCAGGCAAAAAAGTGATGTTCGTTGCTACTAAGAAGCAAGCGAAAGATCTTGTAGCTACTGAAGCGAAGAGACTTAACATGCCTTTCGTAACTGAAAGATGGTTAGGTGGTATGTTGACCAACTTCGCTACAATCCGTAAATCATTGAAGAAAATGTCCGGTTTGGACAAATTGATGAAGGAGGAAGCTTATAAGAACCTTGCGAAAAAAGAGCGTTTGATGGTTTCCCGTCAGAAAGACAAAATGGAAGATGTTCTTGGCGGTATCGCTGACTTGAGCAGACTACCTGCAGCTCTTTTCATCGTGGACATCAAAAGAGAACACATTGCAATTGCTGAAGCGAAAAAGCTTGGTATCCCTGTTTTCGCATTAGTAGATACGAACTCTAACCCAAATGAGGTTGACTTCCCTATCCCTGCTAATGACGATGCTTTCAAGTCCGTATCTTTACTAGTTAAAGCGTTCGGCGCAGCAATCGAAGAAGGTCTTTCAGAACGCAAGAGAGACAAAGAAGACGCTAAACTTACTGAAGAGGAAGAAGCGAAGAAAGCTGTGGACGCTGCTGAAACAAAAGATTAATCCACTACTTGATTGAAATATATTAAAAATTGAACATCAGGTTTCGGCCTATGTTCAATTTTTTTGTTTTACCTGCATTTGTCCTGTGAGGCTTTTCCTAGTGACCAAATGCTCCCTAGTACCGAATTAAAACCCTCCTAGTTCTTCACAAAGACTACAAGGTTTTCGAAATAGAATTATATCGTTTAATCATACAAACTGATAATACCATGGCAATTACTGCACAAGAAGTAAACAAATTGAGACAAATGACCGGCGCCGGTATGATGGATTGCAAAAAAGCTCTTACGGAATCTGAAGGCGATTTCGAAAAAGCTGTTGATATCCTCAGAAAGAAAGGTCAAAAAGTATCTGCTTCCAGAGCTGATCGTGAAACTAAAGAAGGTGTAGCTGTAACTAAAGTAACTGAAAACGGTGCTAAAGGAACATTGCTTACACTTACTTGCGAAACCGACTTTGTTGCTAAGAATGAAGAATTCGGTGCATTTGCAAACACACTACTTGATCTTGCAGTAGAAAAAGGAGCATCTTCTGTAGAAGAAATCCTTGCACTACCTTACGAAAACATCACTGTTGCTGAGAAAATCACTGAGATGACTGGTAAAATCGGTGAAAAACTTGAGATCTCTCATTACGAAGTGATCACTGCAGAAACTGTAGTTCCTTACATCCACTCAAATGGTAAATTAGGTGTATTGGTAGGATTGACTAACACTAGCGGAACTGACGTAGAAGAAGCTGGTAAAGACGTGGCAATGCAAATTGCAGCGATGAACCCAGTAGCTCTTGATAAAGACGGCGTTGATTCTTCTGTAGTAGAAAGAGAAATCGAAGTTGGTAAAGAGCAAGCAAGAGCTGAAGGTAAGCCTGAAGAAATGCTTGAGAAAATCGCTTTGGGTAAACTGAACAAGTTCTACAAAGAGAATACACTTCTAAGCCAGTCTTTCGTAAAAGACAACAACAAGACTATCGCTCAGTATCTTGATAGCGTAAGCAAAGGAATGACTGTATCTGCATTCAAAAGAGTATCAATCGGTTAACCCGAAGGATTCCTAATCTCAAAAAACCTCTTCAATTAAGTTTGAAGAGGTTTTTTTTATTTTAGTTACAAACGCCAGATGAAAAATTTAAATTCAAAGCCATTAATCGCAAAAGCAAGTCAGCAAATTATATTAGCTTTTGCTTTTGAAAGTCATACCCCACATCAGATGAAAAATATTCTTACTACTGCACTTTTACTAGTTGCTTTGGTTTCTTCTAGCCTCGGTCAAAATTGGGATTGGGGAGGACCGATTGATCCGCTGCAAGCAAGGTTTGAGGTGAAGCATTACCGGCTGGAATTAGAACTTTTCCCAGAGAGTAAATCAATCAAAGGTAAAAGCACCATCACATTTTCTACCAGCACTCAATTAGACACACTTCGTCTAGACCTTATCGATGAGTATAAAGTGACAAGCGTCCAGGCCAAAGGAGCTGAATTGGAGTTTTCACATAACAATGATCTCATAGATATTCTCATCACTGCTTGTTCCTGCGATGCTGTGGATATTTACTATGAGGGAATAACCCCAATTGCGATAAATCCACCATGGGAAGGTGGCTTTACTTGGAAAAAAGATCAATTAGGAAATGATTGGATGGGACTATCATCTCAAGGAGAAGGTGCAAAGATATTCATGCCTGCACTGGATCATCCATCTTCAGAAGCCGCAGAGGGCGTTGATCTTTTGATCACTGTTCCAAAACCTTATTTCATAGCAGCTAATGGGCGTCTAGCCCAAGTAACACAGAAAGAAGACAAGCAGACGTATCATTGGACAACAGCTTATCCTATAAATAATTATGGGATCAACTTTACGATGGGCGTTTTTCATGAAGAAGTGATAAGTTTCACCTCAGTTTCTGGTGATCAAATCCCCATGCATGTCTGGGTTTTACAGGAAAACAAAGCCAGAGCAAAAGACATTTTGGAGGTACTAAAAGTATCTACAGAAACTCATGAGAAATATTTTGGAGCATACCCGTGGCCAAAAGATAAGGTAGCAATAGTGGAAACGCCCTATCTCGGAATGGAGCATCAGACCATCAATGCATATGGAAACTTCTATCGTTTCGTGAAAATGGGCGCGGTCAATTATGATAATTTATTGCACCATGAACTAGGCCATGAATGGTTTGGAAATAAGGTTTCTGTCGGTGATTGGGCGGACTTCTGGATTCATGAGGGAATTACTGCCTACGGAGACTGGCTTTACTACTTAGAGCATGGCGGTGAAGAGGCTTACTTCGAAAAAGTAGGTGGAACTTTGAAATCTATCAGTCATTCCAAGCCAGTGGCCAGCCCTGTAAATAGTACCGAAGAGGAGGCTTATCATTCAGAGATTTATACAAAGGGAGCGTACATCATGCATTCCCTACGCGGAATTTTAGGTGACGAAGTTTTCTTCCCGATGTTGAAATCCTTCGCGAATGATCCTCGATTCACCTATAAAAACCAAGTCAATACGCGTGATTTTATTGATTTTGTAACTTCATTTACAGGAGAAAATTTGGAAGGTTTTTTTCAGTTATATCTCTACACAACTGATATTCCAGAAGTAAAAATCTCTAAAAAGGGAAACAATGGTTTTGAAGTTTCACTGCAAGGAATTGACTTCGAACTGCCTGTGGAACTGAAAACAGATAAGGGAATCGAGACAGTTAAGCTAGGTAAGAAACCACTTTTGATTAATAGCAAGACTGCACCAATCGTCGATCCAAGAGGTTGGCTAATGCTTAAAAAATAATCCCTAAGCATGGAAGCTTAAAAGACTCTTGATCATAAAAAAGCCTCTTCAAGTAAGTTTGAAGAGACTTTTTATACTTTAAATGGTTTATCGTTTCTCAGAACAAGAAAAATTACTTATCCTTAATTCTGTATACAAATAATACTGGATTACCATCTTCTTCCACCTTATACTTTAAAGCAAATTCATTATAAGCTTTGTCATTACCATTTTTCTTGTTCAGATATATCTTTAATTCTCTAGGGAATATGGCCCAAGTAATAAATCCCGGCATTCTGGAATCGGTGGGAACAGCGCTAAAATCTGGACAAATCCCATCCATATTATTTTCAAATGTAGCCAAGTTTGCAGTATTTCTATTTTTTATCCAAAGTCCTAATTCACGGCGAGCTCCCTTATCTATATTGAAAAACAATATATTTTTGCTATCAATCATATGACTATTGATTGAGTATTGATCTTTATCTCTTAATTCCCTCACATAATCTACTGCCTCATATGCGGAATGATTTGGAACGAATTCATTATTTGAAAAGGTAAATTTTATTTGACGAAGGACATCATTATCGGAAAACTGAAATACCGAATTACTCCCCCAATCTTTAAAATATATTGATTTTTCATCATAGGATAATGAAAAATATGGAGGACTCATTCCTCTTGTAATTATTGTTCTATCCTCATCATTGATATTGATTGCAGTTGTAGTATTTGTATTAAAATTAAATTTCAACACTTTTTCTCCTTCATTAACAGCTAATCCATCATAAAAGAATAAATCTTCATTTGAAATAACCAAATCATAGATTGATGTTCCTTTAAATTTTACTTCACTTACCCAATTTCCTTTTAAATCGTAACTTATCAGCTTTCCTAGTCTCCCATCATAAACTACTAATTGATCTAATTCTTTGTTAATGGTGAAATCTCTAGCGGAATACAACTCATTTGGCCCCATCCCTTCAGCCTCCTTTTTAAAAATCAATTTTCCGGATTTATCAAAACAAAAGATCGTATTCGTTGCGCTTCTATTAAGGACAAAAATTAGATCGTCGACTATCAGTGTTTTAGTAATTCCACTAATTAACACATCATCAGTTGTTTGGAGAGGGATAACTTTAACTGATTCAAATATATCTGTAAATTCTAGTTTCAACTTATTAGAAACATTAACCTTAATAACCAGATCAGAACTAGTTAGTTCATCTTGAGAACATGAAAAAATCAGAATCAAGAATAGTACTAAATATAAATTTTTCATAAAATGATAGGCTGTCTATCAAAGACAGCCTAAAATAGATTAACCAAGTTCATAACATTGAGGCTCAGGGTCCAATTCTAAACCTGGACAACATTGAATTTCATCATATTCACATTCTTCAAAATGAAGCCAAACATTTTCATTTGCACAATACTTTTCAGTCGAGCTGTATAGGGAATAAGATAATTGAGGAACTGAGCAACTTGGATCCCTTTTTTAGCAAAAGCTTGATTCTGGACAATTTGATCTAAACTGATTTGAGGAATAATTGAAGTTTCTTTGAAATCAATGCTAGGCCCAATATTAAAAAATAATATTGTTGCTAAACAAACCGCTTTGGATAATACATGAGTCTTCATAAAGAAATTAAGTTTATAACTAAAACATTTTCTAATTCTAAAAAAAACACAGAAAACCCTAATTGTAGCTGAAGTTTATCTTTGCAATACGAATAAAATGTAATTAATTAAGAACATTTATAAAGTTGAAAGCTACCTACACGAAATGGTAGATTTAAGTCGAAACTAATTCATATCAAAAATGCTTCCAGCCCTGTGCTTTGATTTGCACGGCAGTTCCACTTTTTGTAACCAAGAATTTACCTTCCTCAGCCTTGCTGATATGTCCGATAAAGTGGATATCCGGATGCTTTTCTAGCTTTGCAAAATCGTTTTGATCAATCGTGAATAGCAACTCGTAGTCTTCGCCCCCATTCATCACGCAGGTGATAGGATCTAGATTCAGTTCCACAGCCGTATCAAAAGTCTGCTTATCAATCGGAAGTTTATCTTCATAGATCGTAGCTCCTACTCCTGATGCTTTGCAGATATGAAAAATCTCTGAAGCTAAGCCATCAGAAATATCCATCATACTTGTTGGCACTACTTCCATTTCTCGAAGTTCATGGATGATATCAACCCGTGCATCTGGCTTCAGCTGGCGGGCAGTGACTAAAGTATATTTCCCTAAATCAGGCTTCATTTCTGGATTAGCTAGAAAAACTTCCTTTTCACGCTCCAGGATTTGCAATCCAACCAAAGCTGCTCCCAAATCACCAGTCACACAAAGAATATCATTTTCTTTGGCACCGGATCTATAAGAGATTTGCTCAGGCTTTGCTTCGCCAATTGCCGTAACAGAGATCACCAAACCACTTCTGGAAGCCGTAGTATCACCGCCAATCAAATCCACACCATAATGCTCACATGCTGCATGAATTCCTTCATAGAGCGCATCAATAGCTTCTACTGAGAACCTATTGGATAGTGCGATGCTTACGGTGATCTGCTTAGGCACAGCATTCATAGCCGCCACGTCAGACACATTCACTGCCACTGCTTTGAACCCCAAGTGAGGTAATGGCGCATAGGAAAGATCAAAATGAACCCCTTCTACCAATAAATCAGTAGTCACAACTTTGACCATGTTTCCAGCTTCAATCACGGCAGCATCGTCACCAATACCTTTCACAGTGCTGGAATTTTTAATTATTACTTTTTCATTCAAGTGATCGATCAATCCGAATTCACCCAAATCGCTTATTTCTGTTCTCTTTTCTGACATAGTATTTTTTCTCACGGCGACACATCGGCGCAACAGTTTTAACTCATTTATTCTTTTGGCACTTCATGATAATTTAGATTTACGAAGTACGATTTACGAGATGCACAGTAGATTTGATGTCATTTACAAACTTTACCACTTTTCAACCTTGCCACACTTAATCAGCTTATGGAGGGAATTTTCCAATCTTCCAATTTTCCAATGTTTCAATTATGAATAATGAAGTACACCAAACTTTACAACCTTACCACCTACAACTACTCAACTCACCTCCTGACACAATTCAATCAAAACACCATTCGTGCTCCGAGGATGCAAAAATACCACTAATTTATTGTCTGCCCCAAGTTTGGGTGTTTCATTCAGGATTTCGAAACCTTCCGCTTTCAATCGTTCTACTTCAACATTGATATCTTCTACATCAAATGCGATATGATGTACACCTTCCGATTTTCGCTCTAGGAATTTAGCAATCGGGCTACTTTCATCCGTAGCCTGAAGCAGTTCCAATTTCGTTTCTCCGACCTGAAAGAATGATGTAGCTACTTTTTCTCCCTCCACTTCCTCAGTTTTAAAGTGCTTTTTACCCAGTAACTTCTCAAAGAGCTCATTGGATTTCTCCAGATCCTGAACGGCTATGCCTATATGCTCGATTTTCCTCATGCTTAAAATTGCTATATTTGCATTGAATCATTTTGGGAGTGATACTGTTTTCCCATTACTTCAACTTAAGACAAAGTAATAAATAAAGATATGATAATCGTTTCTGACAAAGCCAAAGAGCGTATCCTACAGCTCAAAAAAGAGGAAGGACGCGCAGAAAATGAGAATATACGTGTTTCGGTGAAAGGTGGCGGCTGTTCAGGTCTAATGTACGATTTAGGCTTTGATGGTGCTCAAGTGGAAACTGACCACGTATTTGAGGACAAAGGAGTGAAAATCCTGGTGGATAGAAAAAGCTTATTATACCTAGCTGGAACTACGCTGGAATTCACAGATGGACTGAACGGAAAAGGCTTCCAATTTGTGAACCCTAATGCAAGCAGAACCTGTGGATGCGGAGAAAGCTTCTCTGTATAAGCGTTAAATCTTGATAATCATTAGAAGGCAACCTGATCAGGTTGCCTTTTTTAGTGCATTTTTCGCCTCAATCCTTACCTTTGCCCACTAGAAAATTAACCCAGATTATGGAAGAGCAAATCAAAAAAATCCAACTCAATGACTTGCACGTTGCCCTTGGCGGTAAAATGGTGCCTTTCGCAGGATATAACATGCCTGTACGTTACAGTTCTGATAATGAAGAGCACCTTTGCGTGAGAAATGGCGTTGGCGTTTTTGATGTCTCCCACATGGGCGAATTTATGGTAGAAGGCCCAGAGGCACTCAACCTAATCCAAAAAGTAACTTCCAACGATGCCTCCAAAATCGTGGATGGACAAGCACAGTATTCTTGCTTTCCTAATGCTACAGGAGGTATTGTTGATGACCTGATCGTTTACAAATTTGAAGACGAGAAGTACATGCTGGTGGTAAACGCTTCCAATATCGATAAAGATTGGGCATGGGTAAACCAGCACAATACCATGGGTGCGAAGCTGACAAACATCTCTGATGATATTTCCCTTTTGCTATCCAAGGACCAAAGGCAATCGAAGCTGTTCAAGCATTAACTCCAGTTAATCTTGCTGACATTAAATTCTATCATTTTACTGTAGGTGAATTTGCCGGAGTTCAGGATGTGATCATCTCAGGAACTGGTTATACAGGTGCTGGAGGGTTTGAGATCTACGTGAAAAACGAAGATGCTGAAAAAGTATGGAACGCTGTGTTCGAAGCTGGAAAAGACTTCGACATCAAGCCAATCGGTCTTGGTGCTAGAGATACACTCCGTATGGAAATGGGCTATTGTCTCTATGGAAATGACATCACAGATACCACTTCTCCTTTGGAAGCTGGACTGGGTTGGATCACCAAATTCACCAAAGACTTCACCAATTCCGAAGCGCTAAAAGCTCAGAAAGAAGCGGGTGTTACCAAGAAGTTGGTTGGTTTTGTGATGCAGGAAAGAGGAATTCCTAGAGGTCATTATAAAATAGTGGATGAAGCAGGAAATGAGATCGGAGAAGTGACTTCCGGTACTCAATCTCCAAGCATGGGAGTGGGTATAGGACTGGGATATGTGAAAACTGAGTTTAGCAAAGCTGGAACTGAGATTTTCATCCAGGTAAGAAACAAGAACCTTAAAGCTCAAGTGGAGAAACTTCCACTTTTGAAAAAATAAATGCAACAAGTAGAAATCTGTTTCAGTCCAGACTTAATTCATCTGCATGAACTGCAAGGCAAGATTGTGGTCGTGGTCGATATATTTCGCGCCACTTCCACCATGGTTGCTGCGCTGGCAAATGGAATTACAGAAATTAAAACCTGTGCTGATCTCGAAGAATGCAGAGCAATGGCATCTGCTGGTTATTTGATCGCTGGCGAAAGAAATGGAATAATGGCCGAGGGCTTCCAACTCGGAAACTCTCCCCTAGCCTACCTGTCCAGAGATTATCAAAGCCAAAAGCTAGCCATGACTACTACCAATGGCACCTTGGCAATTTCTAAATCTACTGGTGCTGATGAAATTCTGATTGGCGCTTTCCCAAATCTTCAAGCCACAGTAAGCTATATACAGTCTCGCAATAAGGATGTGTTGATTCACTGTGCAGGCTGGAAAGGCAAATTCAATCTGGAAGATTCTTTGTACGCTGGTGCTCTCGTAAAAGCCTTAGAAGCTAGCCATGATGCAGAAGATGATGCTGCGATAGCCATGAAATCTCTCTACGAGAAGGAAGGACATAATTTGAAAGGCTTTCTATCTCAGGCTTCCCATGCTAAGCGCCTTCAAAATCATAACATAGATTCTGATATAGATTTTTGTCTAACGCTAGACCTTTATTCTTTAGTTGGTAAAGTAGAAAATGAAACATTAGTAGCTGTGGAAAATTGGTAGAAACAAACATTTTCAAAAGTGAATACTTTCAAAGCTCGGTAGAATTCTATCGAGCTTTGGTGTTTTTTAGGGTTAATAGTTCCCCATTTTGAAGCATAAAATCCCGCTTAAAAATTGTTTAAACCATCTTTAAAATTTGGCGTTTACCGATTAATCTTAACCACTAACTAACCAACTTTTAAGTATGAAAAACGGGACAATGATCCAATATTTCCATTGGTATTCTCCAGAGGATACCATTTGGAAAGAAGTAAAAGAAAAAGCCGAATACCTAGGCTACCTCGGCATCACCAGCGTATGGCTACCACCTGCAGGCAAAGGAGAAAATGGCGGAAGAAGCAGCGGATACGATACGTACGATTTATTTGACTTGGGGGAGTTTGATCAAAAAGGATCAGTAAGAACAAAGTACGGAACCAAGGATGAATTCATCGAAGCCACTCAAGCACTTCATGACCGAGGCATTCAGGTAATTGTCGACTTTGTACTGAACCATAAAGCCGGAGGAGATGAATCGGAAATTTTGAAGGCTGTGAAAGTGAATGAGGAAAACCGGCTGGAAACCATCTCTGAACCCTATGATATCGAGGCGTTTACACGATTTACTTTTCCGGGTAGAAATGGGAAATATTCGGATTTTATCTGGGATCACAATTGCTTCAGCGGAGTAGATTTCGACCATAGAAATCAGGAACATGGTATTTTCAATCTCATGAGCGAATATGGAAACGATTGGGAGGAAATGATTGACGACGAAAAAGGGAACTATGACTTCCTGATGTTCTGCGACATTGAATTCAGAAATCCCGCGGTACGACAAGAAATTCTACACTATGCCTTATGGCTTCATGAGCTCACTTACTACGATGGGGTTAGGCTGGACGCCGTCAAGCATATTGCGCCAGAGTACTTTCAGGAATTGATGTATTTTCTCCGTGAGAAAACCGGAAAAGACATTTTCGCTGTAGGTGAATATTGGGCGCCTGGCCATCTGGAATTGCTGCTAAAATATATTGAAGCTACTGACGGCACGATGAGCTTGTTTGACTCAGCACTGCAGCATAATTTTCACATTGCTTCTAATTCTGGAAGTGACTATGATCTAAGGAAGATATTTGACAAAACATTGGTTGCTCATAGCCCAGACCTTGCTGTCACACTGGTCGATAATCATGACACACAGCCATTGCAGTCTTTGGAGGCTCCAGTCGAATATTGGTTCAAACCCTTGGCTTATGCTTTGATTCTGCTTCGCAAAGATGGATATCCTTGCGTCTTTCATCCAGATCTTTATGGCGCGAGCTATTGGGACAAGGGCCAAGATGGTGAGGATCATGAGATTTTCATCAATCGGGTAGATGAGTTGGAAAATTTGCTTTATGCGCGAAAAGATTTTGCTTTTGGCATGCAGCGAGACTACTTCGAAAGTCCAAATGTGCTTGGTTGGACCAGAGAAGGAAACGACGAACACGGAGGTTGTGCTGTAGTTCTATCCAATGCAGATGGGGCAACTGTCTCCATGGAAATCGGTTCTCGCTATGCCGGTAAGAAGTTCAAAGACATGCTGGGTAAAATCCAGGACGAGGTTTGGGTAAATGAATCAGGCTGGGGAGATTTTCATTGCGCTCCTGGATCAGTCTCGGTTTGGACAGAAGCGGATTAAACTATTGCTAAGAGCTGGAATATTAATCTCCAGCTCTTATTCTTTTCCCTCTTTTCTTCCTAGCTCCATAAAACCCAATCAATCAAATTCTACTTTTATCTTGACAGCAAATGCCCTAGATTGACTGGTTGAAAACATAGCAGTAAATGGCATACAGATTTTTAAAACATACATTTCTTATTGCTTCACTAGGATTAATTATTATTCCGAGTTTTGCACAAGTAAATAGACCAAATGTACTTTTCATCGCTGTAGACGATCTTCGATCAGAATTAGGGCATTTTGAAAATAGCAGCATCATCACTCCCAACCTTGACAAGCTCGCTGCTGAAGGTGTAAGTTTTACCAAGCATTTTGTCCAAGTCCCAACTTGTGGAGCTTCCCGTGCTGCTTTTCTGACAGGTAAAAGACCAAGCCGAACCGCAGAACTAGGTAACAACATCATGCAGGATGAATTTCCCAAAAAACCAGAAGGAGAAATACCTGAAACTTTTGTTCATCACTTGAGAAGAAATGGATATTACACCATAGGATTGGGCAAAATTTCCCACTCTGCTGATGGCTTTGTTTATGGGTACGAAGAGGAAGTTTCTGATAAAAAAGAACTGCCTTATAGTTGGGATGAATTCCTTTTTGACGCAGGGAAATGGGGAACTGGTTGGAATGCATTCTTTGGGTATGCAGATGGAGAAAATCGCCAAAGCATGAAAAAACAAGTCAAACCATATGAAGCTGGTGATGTGGACGACTTGGGTTATCCAGATGGACTGACAGCTCAATTAGCGATCAAAAAACTAAGAGAACTAAAAGACAGCTCCCAACCTTTTTTCTTGGGAGTAGGTTTCTTCAAACCACATTTGCCTTTTACCGCTCCAAAAAAATATTGGGACCTATACGATGAGGTAAAGATACCATTGGCCAAGAACCCAACAATCCCTAAAAATGTAGCTCGTCAAAGCTTACTCGAAAGTGGTGAATTCAACGGCTATCAACTGGGAGAAGAAAAAGCCGGGCTTGACAGAAAATTCTCTGATGAATATGCACACAAAATCAAACATGCGTATTATGCGGCTGCTAGCTATTCGGACGCTCAAATCGGTTTGATCCTAGACGAGCTAAAAGCGCTGGAACTGGATCAAAATACAATTGTGATCGTATGGGGAGATCATGGTTGGCACCTTGGCGAGCAGCAAATCTGGGGCAAGCATACACTTTTCGAAAATGCTTTAAATTCAGCGCTGATCTTTAAAATCCCGGGTTCTAAGGTTAGTAAAATTGATAATTCTATAGTCGAGTCTGTTGATATTTACCCAACTTTGATGGAATTAGTAGGCGTGGAAAAGCCGAATAATCTGGATGGAGAAAGTTTTGCTTCTCTATTAAATTCCAAAAATTCTCAAAAAGGGAATGTAGCTTATTCTTATTATCATAATGGAATATCGATGCGGACAGACCGCTATAGACTGACTAAATATTTTAGAGAAGCTGAGCCGACAATTGAGCTTTATGATCATCAAACAGACCCATTAGAATCTATCAATATAGCAGCGGAAAACCCCGAACTCGTGGCGAATTTGATGCCTATATTGGAAGAAGGAAATACTGGACTTTACGATAAAAAGTAAGCGGTAATTTATTTCAACTTCTCATTATTCTTGTGTCTGTCGATATCACGAATATTCTTCTTTTCAAAGTTCTTTTTCATTGCTTCAGTAAGGTCAACTCCTGTTTGATTGGCGAGACAGATCAACACCCAAAGCACATCTGCCATTTCATCGCCTAGATCTTTTCCTTTATCAGATTCCTTGAAAGATTGCTCTCCGTAAGTCCTTGACATGATTCTAGCCAACTCCCCCACTTCTTCCATTAAAATAGTCATGTTAGTAAGCTCATTGAAATAGCGAACGCCAACTGTCTTGATCCATTGATCCACTTGCTCTTGCGCCTCTTTTATAGTGATTTCCTCTTTCATAAATGATTTATGTTTAGCCAAAATTAACAATCTATTGATGCACTGGCAGGTCATTTTTCAGAGAAAAGGATCAGTTATTGATAATTGATATATTTTTCAGAATAGTACTGAAAAGCAATAATACCTCCAGTGAAGCTAAAACCGATTGCATGAATCAATATTTTGAGGCTATTCGAACATCTATCCTCTATTTCCCACTAGCAGCAGTTTTGAGTTTTGTGCCATATGCTTATTTTCAATACAAGAAAATAGGCTATGTCCAATTCAACAGAAGCCTGGTGTTTTATGTGTTCGCATTTTACTCCATGACAGCATTTTTTTTGACTTTGCTGCCCTTACCGGAAATAACTCCTGATTTCTGTGAAGTAAGATCAGGGAGATTTATCCCCAGCTATTTCCCATTCAGATTTGTAAAAGATACATTCAGAGAGGTTCAGGGAAACATTTCCCTTTTCAGTATAGTGAAAAGTACCACCTTTAAGGTAACCGCCTTCAATGTATTACTGCTGATGCCGCTTGGGTTCTTTCTCAGGTATTTATACCAATTCAAAAATGCCGGAATTGTAGCTTTGATAGGGTTTCTGACATCCCTATTTTTTGAAGTCACCCAGCTAACTGCCATTTACGGATTATATCCGTGCAGATTCCGCCATTTTGAGGTGGATGATCTGATCACCAATACCTTTGGCTGCTTCATTGGATTTGTGATCGCTCGGTATTCAAACGTACTACCTAATGTTTCCAGCAAACCCCTGGTAAATCATTCAGATGTCACCTTGACCCAGCGTTTTTTGGCGATTTTTGTTGACTCTTTATTGGTGATTTTATTTACTGCATATGTCATTGAAGGTCTTACTGATAATGTTTGGCTGCTATCCATCTTAAAAGTTGGATTGATTTTTATTTACTTTATACTCATTAGTAAAATCACAAATGGGCAAACTTTAGGAAAAAGACTACTAGGAATTCGAATCGTCAGAATGGATGGTCTTCCGTTGACTTACAAGGACCTAATAGCTCGTTATGGAATCTTTTTGATACTTCCATTTCTAGTCGGCGAAGTATCCAAATTCCTTATCGACACCCGATTTGATGATAGGCTATATCTTTTCCTTTACCTACTTTTCTTAGCAATCTGGTTTGTAGGTACAGTTATGATCACTTTCATCCGTAAAGATCATCGAGGCTGGCTAGATCGGTTTGCCCATACCACGCAGGTTCTAGCAAACCGAAACCCTAGTACTTAAAGCCTATTTTTAAATTTCTTTACTTATATATGCCCCGTTCCTAAAAAAAATCATAAATGTTTTCAGGGGTTAGTTTAAATTGACCTTCGAGAAATTATAATTTTCATCCGAAATCATAAACCACCTATGAGAAATTTCCTCTCTTTCCTTTTTATACTCCTGATCAGTTTATCCTGCGCTACCAAGGAGGAATCAAAACCACTTCCTCGAATTGCCATTGCTGGTTTGGCGATAGAATCCAGTACTTTTTCTCCTGCAACGAGTGATGTGGCAGCTTTTCGAACTAGAGAAGGTGCGGATATCTTCTCCTATTACCCTTTTCTAGATTCAGCTTCAGAGGACAGAGGAAGAGCTGAATGGTTTCCTACCTTACGCGGCCATGCCATTCCAGGAGGAATTGTAACTAGAGAAGCTTACGAAGAGCTCGTGGGCAAAACCTTGGATATGCTTAAAGAAAATCTCCCCTACGATGGGCTTTTCTTCGATATTCACGGAGCGATGAGCGTGGTTGGTTTGGATGATCCGGAAGGTGATTTCATCATTCGCGTGCGTGATGTGGTTGGACCAGAAACCTTGATTTCCACTTCCATGGATTTACACGGGAATGTATCTTGGAGATTGGCGGAAAACACAGATTTGATTACTTGCTACAGAATGGCTCCACATGAGGATGCTTTAGAATCAAAGCAAAGAGCAGTTGAGAACATGCTTGATCGTTTGGAAAGTGGCAAAGGAAAAGCCAGGCTTCAAAGCTTGGATTCCTGTCCCAATTTTGCTTCCTGGCGAAAAAACAAGCACCAGAATTGATCCAGGGAAAAGTCTTTATGCAAAAGTAGATCCTATGACAAAAAAAGATGGCGTGATCGATGCGGCAATTTGGATAGGTTATGCTTGGGCAGATGAGCCTAGAAATCATGCGGTGGTAATGGTGACAGGTGATGATGAAAATGCAGTGACAGAGTCAGCAGAAGAATTGGCACAAAGCTTTTGGGATGTACGAAATGAATTTGAATTTGTAGCACCAGTTGCACCATTGAAGGAAAGCTTGGATATGGCGATCGCCTCTGACAAAAAGCCTTTCATGATTTCTGACATGGGCGACAACCCAACTGCAGGTGGTGCGGGGGATGTAACTTGGACTTTAACAGAAATCCTAAAGCGCCCAGAGTTCAAATCTGAAAATGGCCCTACATTGATTTATGCTTCTATCCCAGGCCCTGAGTTGGTGGAGAAAGCCATTGCTGCTGGCGTGGGAGGAAAAGTAGAAGGGACAGCTGGTGCCGCAATCGATGATCGATTTGCACCACCAGTTATGCTCAACGGTACTGTGGAAGCAATCAAAGAAGGAGACGGAGCTGCAGAAGTAGAAGTAGTGGTTAAAGTTGGTTCCGTTCATGTGATCGTCACTAAAAAGCGCAAGCCCTATCATAATGAAAGGGATTTCACAGATCTTGGTTTAAAGCCAAGGGAAGCAGATATAGTAGTAGTAAAGATCGGATATCTGGTACCTGAGCTCTACGATATGAGAGCAGACTGGATTATGGCCTTGACACCGGGCGGAGTTGATCAGGATTTGGAGCGACTTGGCTATAAGCGAATCAATCGTCCGATGTTCCCTCTTGATAAGGATATGGCAGACCCGGATTTGAAAGCTAAATTAGTACCTGCAGCGGATGAGCTAAAAAAATAAATTCCCATATTGGGAACTTTTCCTTTATTTCTTTACTTTTGCAAGAGGACTGATAATGAGAATAATCGCCAGAAAAACGCTTAGAGAATACTGGGAAATTCACAATGATTGTGAACAGCAACTAAATGCTTGGTATCATGAAATTGCTAAATCTTCTTATTCCTCTATTAATGATTTAAAGGTAGATTATCCTAGTGCTAGCATTTTAAAAGAAGGTAGAATTGTTTTTAATATCAAAGGAAACAAATACCGTTTAATTGTGAAATTCAGTTTTGAACATCAACGTTGCTGGATTCGATTTATAGGGACTCATGCAGAATACGATAAAATAAACGCAAACGAAATTTAAAATGGATATCTCACCTATCAGAAATGAAGAAGATTATCAAAATGCTTTGGATAGACTTGAGCTAATTTTTGATTCTAAAAAAGGAACTCCTGAAGGGGATGAATCAGAAATTCTGACTATTCTAATAGAAAATTATGAAGAAACTCATTACCCCATAGATTTACCAGACCCCATTGAAGCAATCAAATTCAGAATGGAGCAAATGGGTTTGAAACAAAAAGATTTAGCGGAGGTAGTTGGACTCAAAAGCCGCGTAAGTGAAATTCTTAATAAGAAAAGAAAATTGACTTTAGAAATGATTAGAAATTTAAGTTCTAAACTAAATATCCCTACTGAAATTCTAGTTAAAGAATACTGATTTGAATTCTCATGATGAACGCAAAGCCATCCTCCGTAGAAGAATATCTTAGCTGGTGCTCTCCTGAAGTGAGAGAAAAGTTGGAGCAAATGCGCACGACAATTCTGAAGGCTCTGCCAAAAGCTAAAGAAGTGATCAGTTACAATATGCCAGCCTTCAAAACCACAGAAGTGCTGGTTTACTTTGCCGCGGCGAAAAAACACATTGGTTTTTATCCAACTAACAGCGGTGTGAGCGAATTCAAGAAAGAACTGGAAGGTTTTGTAACTTCCAAAGGAGCAATACAGATTCCCTATGACAAGCCCTTGCCTTTGAAGTTAATCGCTGACATTGCAAAGTTCAGAGCAACTGAAGCTGAAAAGAGAGCAGAATTGAAGAAGAAGAAAAAAATCTAGTGATTAGAATTTCAGAATCGGAAGATAATCTGTATTTCGGTCTTTCAGACCTTACATATTTAGATGAACATCTTTTACCCAGCCCTATAGATCTCGGCTATGGTATTTAGGCTTTTAGCTCTATTATCTCAGAAGATGCTCTTTGTGAAACCTTTGCGGACTTTGTGGTTAATACCTGAATACTTAACTCAATACTTTCTTAGTAGCTTCAAGAAAACTGTCAATTTCAGCCTTACTATTATAAATATGAGTTGAAATCCGGATTGAATCCAACTTACTTTCAGGAACTTGACGAATTCTAAAACCTTCCTTACTTATTAAACCAGCGGCCTCTTGGTAGTTCATTTTCTTAGGTTTGAAAGTAACCATACTGATTCGGGATTCGGGTTCCGCAGGACTTAATATATCTAGCATAGATCCCATCTCTGATAGCCCATCAAACAAGAATTGATTTAGCTCCTTAATTCTTGCTTCTACTTTCTCTTTCCCTATTTCTTCGTGAAATTCAGCAGCTGCCACAGCTCCTCGCATCATCGGCAAACTCTGACTTCCATAGTCAAAACGATGGGCTGTTGGCACATACCCCTTAAACTCCGGTGGATTCTGGTACAAATTCCAACCTAAATCAGAATATGCACCTACTTGGTAGGCCTGAACTTGGTCCAAAACACCTTCTCTAACATATAGAAATCCAGTTCCATTTGGACCCAAAACCCACTTATGGTAACTGCTTGCATACATATCACAGCCCAAATCATGAAGATCAAGATCGAAAGTACCTGCTCCATGTGCACCATCTATAGCTGTAAATATTCCTTTGCTTCTAGCGAAAGCTGAAATTTCTTTGATGGGAAAAACTAACCCAGTTGTGCAGGTGATGTGAGGAATTGCAATCACCTTGGTTTTAGAAGTCACCAAGCTTTTAATCAATTCCAAATTCTCAGCTTGAGTAGCTTTGGGTTCAAAAGGTTTTAACACTATCCCATGCAATTTTGCCCGGTTCAACCATGGCAACGCATTTCCCACATGCTCATGCAACGTGATGATCACTTCATCTCCAGCCTTCAGCGGCAGACCCCAACACATAATATTAATCCCCTCAGTTGTATTATGTGTAAGAGAAATCTCAGAGGTTTTGATTCCCACAAAAGCAGCCAATTTCTCACGTTCTGGCTCTATATGACCATATTCACCAGATGTATTAGTGGCAACAAAGGAATTTTGTAAAGCATCCAAAACCACTTGAGGTGAAGGTCCAAAAGTTCCATTATTCAAATAAACTCTACTGTCCCTCAGCGGGAATTTCTTTCTGAGCTCAGCCCAGAATTCTTCTCCCACCAGAGAAGGGGTAATAGATTGCGGAGAGGTTTCCTCTGGAGATTTGAATGAAACCAAGCCTGGAATAGCTATTCCTGCACTGAGTTTCTGGATAAATGATCTTCTACTATTCATAAGGTCGGTGGCTATCTTTATGAGTTAGGAAATGATCTCCAATAATTCAAAGAAAATGGTATTAGCCTGCCAATAATTAGGTTGATCGGGTGCTATACTTAACCTGCTCTTCGAGATTTGTAATCTAGAAGCTGTGTCGGAAGATTTGCAATCATTAATTAAAAATACCAGCAATTATCGATTGCTTTTTTCGGCTTGAAAAACCAATGATAAAGGATGAGGATTGCAAATTCTGAACAGAAGAGAATTCAAAAACCTTGGCATGTGAGACACAGGCCAAGGCGGCAAAACACAATTATAACTACGACTTTACGCTAACGCTTCGATCACTTTTTTCAACTTATCGCGCACCTCTACAGCGACTGGTTCAAGTCCCTCATTCTTTACTCCCATCATAGAGACTACTGGATCCACTGCCGAAACATCGATTTGACCTTCCTCTTTCTCTTGGACAATAACATTACATGGAAGCATCAAACCGATCTTATCTTCAGCTTGTAAGGCTTTATAGGCATTCGGTGGATTGCAGGCTCCTAAAATTTGATAATTATAAAAATCCACATCCAACTTTTTCTTGAGTGTAGCCTTCATATCAATTGTTGTCAGCACTCCAAACCCTTCTTTCTTCAATTCTTCTGTGACTTTTTCTATCACTTGATTGAAGTCTCCTTTTATTCTTGTTGTTATATAATAGCTCATAACACTAATAACGCAAACTCTTCCGAGAAGGATAGTGACTTGAGTCACTTAACCACATTCTCACTCATAAGCTTAACAATCCGCAATACCCTTTCAGGAACCTGTGCTACCACTTCGGTTAAATCCCTTTCAAAACATCTCAATAAATTGCATCTTAGGTATCCTTTATCTATTTACCCAAAATGATCCGATCCCTTCTTATTCTTCTTTTTGTATTCACCTCCTTTTTCACAAACCTGCAAAAGAACGAGCCTTCCGAAACTGACTATCTCGCAAAAGAACGAGCAAGGGTTATTCAATTGGCGGACAAATATGCTAGCGAAAAACCAATTACTGTCACGGCAGAAAGTAGCCCAAGATCTGCAGGCGGGATACATGATTTCTATTCCGAAGGAGATTATTGGTGGCCAGACCCAGATAATCCAGATGGATCATATATTCAGCGTGATGGCCTGACCAATCCTGACAATTTCACAGCACATCGTGAAGCGATGATTCGCTTCAGCCAGATTTCAGGAGCACTGGCTTCAGCCTATTTGGTAACCAAAGATGAAAAGTATGTAAAAGCTTTGGCTCCGCATCTGAGAGCTTGGTTTATAGATGAAGCCACCAAGATGAACCCAAGCTTGCTCTATGCTCAAGCGATAAAGGGAAAAGTAACAGGGCGAGGAATTGGAATCATCGACACCATTCAACTCATGGAAGTGGCCAAAGCAATCGAATCAGTGGAAGATTCACAAGTGATTTCTGATTCGGAAATAAAGCAGATGAAAGATTGGTTTTCGGAATATTTGAATTGGATAACTACTCATCCATATGGGATAGATGAGCGTGATCATGGAAATAATCACAGTGTATGTTGGGCAATGCAGGCTGCTGTTTTTGCAAAACTGGTAGGCAATCAAGAAGTCCTCGATTACTGTAAGGAAATGTATAAAACGGTGCTGCTTCCTGATCAAATGGCCGACGATGGGAGTTTTCCACTGGAACTCAAACGTACAAAACCTTATGGTTATTCTCTTTTCACTTTAGATGCCATGGCAACGCTTTGCCAAGTGTATGCGGACGATTCCGAAAACCTATTTAGCTACCAAACAGCAGACGGGAAATCTTTGGAAAAAGGGATTTCATTCCTTTACCCTTTTGTAGAAAACAAGGATTCCTGGCCCTACCAAACGGATGTGATGTATTGGGACAAATGGCCTGTTCGACATACTTTTCTGCTTTTCGGAGGACTTGCTTATGGTCAGGAAAAACACCTTGAGCTATGGAATTCACTTGATGCTGATTTTGACACTCCAGAAGTCATTCGAAATATGCCGGTTCGATTCCCAATGCTTTGGCTTTCTGATCAAGAAAAAGAAACCATTGGGGAGTTAGACGCAAAATTAATCTCAGATGCAGCCGCAAAAATAATAGCTTCTGGGGTAGTGAATTACAGTGACTTTGGGGCCAAAGGAGATGGAAAAACCGATGACATGCAGGCAATCTTTTCTGCGCATGAATTCGCCAATGAACATGATTTAAAGGTAATAGCGGAAGATGGAGCAAGCTATTACATTGGAGGAAAGGCCCTTACGGCAATCATCCAAACTGACACAGACTTTGGTAAAGCTACCTTCCTCATTGACGATAGAAATGTAGAAAATAGAACTTCACCTGTTTTCTTGGTCAGCTCAAGCCTAGAATCTTATAAACTTGATGGCATCACTTCACTTAAGAGAAATCAGGAGAAAATTGACATCACTTTGCCAGGTTCTGCGTTGATTACTGTCACCAATTCCAACAAGATGCGGTATATCCGATTTGGGCTAAATCAAAACAATGGCGCGTCCCAAACTGATATTTTTCTGGTAGACAAAAATGGAAATGTGGATCAGGATGCTCCTATTATTTGGGATTTTGAGCAAATCACTGAGATCACAGCTCTTCCCATTGATGAGAAAACCCTGACTATTTCCGGAGGATTTTTTACCACAATTGCTAATCAGGAGGAATCAAAATACAACTACTACAGCCGAAATATATCCATACAGCGCTCCAATGTTATTGTGGATTCATTGGAGCATCGCGTCATTGAAGAAGGAGATCAAGGAGCTCCATACAGTGGATTTCTAAATATATCCAACTGTACAAACGTAACCGTTAAAAACACCACCTTGACAGGTCATAAAACCTACTCGACCATAGGAAATGCGGGGAAACCTGTAACTATGGGAACCTATGACATCATTGTGAACCGAGCTCTGAATGTATCCTTTGTCAACTGTACTCAGACAAATGACATAGATGACAATGTTTATTGGGGAATCATGGGCTCAAATTACTCTAAGAATCTACTTTTCGATAAATGCGTCTTTTCCCGTTTCGATGCTCACATGGGCGTTGCCAATGCCACAATCCGCAACTCTACGCTAGGGCACATGGGTATTAATGCGATCGGAACCGGGACATTCACTGTAGAAAACTCCACTATTAGAGGAAGAAGTCTAATCAATCTTCGCTCCGACTATGGTAGCACTTGGGAAGGAAAATTAATTATCCGTAACAGCACTTTTGTACCCATGGGAGGCAAATCCACTAGTCCAGTCTTAATTAGCGGATATAACTCTGGCCAACATGATTTCGGCTACACCTGTTATATGCCGGAGCAAATCATTATCGAAAACCTAAAAATCGACGACTCCAATCATCCTGATGATTACCAAGGCCCAGCGATTTTTGGAAACTTCAACTCCGAAAGAATAGATGAAAATTACGAGGAGAAGTTCCCATATGTGATAACCAAAGAAGTCACTCTGAAGAATGTGACTACTTCGAGTGGAAAAGAATTGAGAGTGAGTGAGAATGAGGTGATGTTTAAGGGAGTGAGGGTGGAAAAGAACTAGGATTCCAAAATCACACAAACATCATAACAAAAACTAAAACTAAATCAATTGAAAATCAGCATTTAAGGCCGAGAATATTATATTCATTAGCCCTGATAGGGCATAATAACACAGCAACGGTCGCCAGGCCGTTGTTAGGAATCAGTTGATTTCATTTTTAAAGCCCTGAAGGGGCGCAATATTCTATGGGACAATCACTCGTGAAAAATTATGTACACATTTTTTTTAACACCAAAAACAGACAGCCATTTATCAAACAAGTGTATGAAGAAGAGTTATTCAAATACCTCGGAGGAGTGTGCAAAGCCTTAGACTGTGCTCCGATTCAAGTAGGAGGATATTTAGACCATGTGCATATTCTGTGCCTCTTGAATAAAAATTTAACCATTGTGAAATTGCTAGAGGAATTAAAAACAGATTCTTCCAAATGGATGAAAAAGCGAGCAGTTGAATTGAGTGATTTTTATTGGCAGGATGGGTACGGGGCATTTTCGGTTAATCCTAGTGAGATTGGTATTGTGACTGACTATATCCAAAATCAGCGTAAACATCATGAACGTAAATCATTCCAAGATGAGTACAGAGCTTTTTTGAAAAAATATAATGTGGAATATGACGAGAGGTATGTTTGGGGATGACACTGTTCTTTTGATAGCGCCCTTTCAGGGCTTGGAACTAAATGACAATAAATATCAATTTCGATGGGCTACACCCATCGCTGAGGTATTGAGCCCTTTCAGGGCTAAAACATCAGAAGCTATTTTCAACTACAGTACAAGTCAAATAGTTCTTCCCCCCACAAATAGCTACTTTGTCAGAACTGCATTTTTTAAAACGAAGTATGAATAAAATATATCCCGCCTTATAAGGCAGATATTCCAGCATAAAATAATTTAACATCACCACTAGTCCACCCTTTCTTGTTAAAAGCATTATCTCTATACTGAATAATAAAAACAATAATTGATATAAGAATAAAACATAAGCCAATAAAAAATCTAAATGAATCCATTTCCTATAAATTTTTCTTCTAAAATTATCTCTTTATAGAACCTATCCCAACTCCATCACCTTCCCCACCGCCTCTGGCACATCCTCTGCATAGTGGCTCACATACACCAAGGTCATCTCAGATCGCTCACAAATTTGCTGCACAGTATCCTTAAATAGCCTACGCTGAAACTCATCCATTCCTTGCGACGCCTCATCGAGGATTAGCAATTGGGGTTGCTTGATCAACGCTCTGGCCAGTAATGTCCAACGCTGGTTTTCCAAAGAAAGTCGGTTAATTACGATACTTGAAAATGCCTCCAAATGAAAAAGCTTTATCCAAGATTCAGCCAATGCTTCCTGCTCGGCTGTTACTTTTTTATATAAGCCCATTGTATCAAAAAGCCCCGAAAGGATGACTTTTCGGCAAGTTTGATTGGCAGGAAAGAATCGGCTAAGCTCAGGGGCTACAAAACCAGTAGGCCGCTTCACATCCCAAATACTCTCTCCAGTTCCTCGTTTCCGCCCAAAGAGCCATAGATTTTGAGAATAGGCTTGAGGGTTCTCTCCAACCAACAAACTGATCAAGGTAGATTTCCCAGAACCATTGGAGCCTTTCAATAACCAACGCTCTCCTGACCTCACCTCCCAGTTGAGGTTTGTCAAAATCTGCTTTTCTCCGTATTTGATATGGAGGTTTTCCAGACGAATTACTTCTGTATTTTCCTTAGGTCTTTTTGGTAGCAAGGAATCTAATAATCCCCAATCGTAAGAGAGATCTTGCTCGTGTTTGGCGGTCAAATGAAAGTCAGCTACTTCCCACACATTCTCTATCCCTTTTCCACTTAACTTGGCTACATGAGTAATGCCTTCAGGGATTTCATTAGCCGAAGTGGTCAACAAGACTTGAACTCCTTTGGAAATTATAACTTTCAAAATCTCCCCAAACTCCGCTCTGCTTTTGACATCCAAACCAGTCATGGGCTGATCCATCAGGTAGATTTTCGGCTGACGCATAAGCCCCAAGCCTAGCGCCAATCGTCGGGTTTCCCCATTGGAAAGCAAGAGCAAAGACTTATCCAGCAACTTCTCCAAATGCAATAATTCAGATACATTTTCCAAGGTCCATGGCCCTTCAACTTTTGCTTTCACTTCCAATAAATATTCCCGAACAGTGGCCGTTTCTTCAGCTTCTGAGGAATTGAATCGCTGTTGAAAATAGAAGTTTTGCTGATTGGATTTATTGCGAATTTCGTAGCGCTGAGAGACATAGGCTATCAAGTCTCGGAAAGAATTGATCTCGCCAGAAAGGGTTTTCTTCTCGGTATATTCCTGTGCAAAAGGTCGATTGATCTGGCCTTTTGGAATCACAGCATTCCCACGGATAGTCTCTATAAAGGCTGTAAGTTCAGCGCCAGAGCTACCTATTACCGCCCATTGCTGTCCAACTTCCCAATTAAAATCCAGTGATTCAAAAACTTGTTTTCCCTTGGTGAGAACTTGGGCGGAATGGATACTAAGTAATGAAGTAGACAAAATAAAATGATTTGAAAATTGAAGATTGGCATTTTCTCCGAAACAGTCAAAATCCGACATCAATAAAAATAGGTATCGGTACTATTATAAATGCTCAACTTAAAAGTAAGGCTTCCCGCAGATTCACGCTGAAAAGGAACGCTGATTTACGCTGAACTCCAAGAATTAGCTTACCTTCGAAAGCTCAAAAATCTCCGTATATCTGCGAGATTTATCTGCGTATATCTGCGGGAAGCATCATTCTTATCGATTAAGCTCCAAATAATTGGGCTTGCGAACGCTATCCTTCGCATCGTAGAGATAATTATACTGCATCATATACTCATCCGCTGGAAGAAAAGAATCATTTGTAGCTTTCAATTTTTCCATCAAAACACCTTCCAACTGATGTTGAAGTTCTGATAATGCGGGATCATTAACTAAGTTGCTTTGTTGATAAGGGTCTTTTTGGTTGTCATAAAGCAACCAAGGACCCTTTAAATCTTTGACGTAAGTATATCTTTTGGTCCGGATTCCACGAAACTCTCTACCACCATTTAGAAATTTCCACTCGTGAAAAGGAACAGGTAGCATTATCAAGGCAGCTTCATTTCCCAAATCTTCCCCAGCAAGCAATTCACTGGAAAAATCACTTCCCTCTATACTCTTTGGGGGAGTAATATCACTCAATCCGAGTAGCGTCGGCAATAAGTCTGGTGTTCCTATTGGGTCATTTACTTTCCTGCTCTTCTCTCCAAATTTTGCTGGGTAACGAATCAACATAGGGACTTTGATTGCCTCGTCATACGGTCGCTGCTTTTTCAGCACTCCTTTAGACATCAACATATCACCATGCTCCGAAGTGAAAACAAGGATGGTATTGTCTGCAATACCCGCTTTATCCAACTCTTCAAGCAAATTCCCGATCGCAAAATCTATTGCAGAAGCATGTGCGTAATAACCTGCCATCACCCTTCTAGCCGAATCTTGTAAAGCGAGAGGAACATTTGGACGAACCTCCAAGGTGCTCGCATCATACAAATCCTGGAATTCTTTGGGAGCAGAAAAATAAGGGTCATGCGGCGGTCCATAGGACAACATCAACACAAAAGGATTTTCTTTATTCCTATGTATATAGCTAATCGCACTATCCGTCTGTGGGAAAACATCGTAACCTTCCCAAGTATGCTTCACATCATTTTCATCGAAATAGAAGCTATTGTTATAGTTGTGAGTCACCTCTCTGACTTTCCAATAATCAAAACCTTGTCTCCTATCTTTTGGCACCGGTAAATCCCTTGAGCTAAAATGTTGCTCTCCTCTCGCATGGCCATTTAAATGCCATTTGCCAATGTACCCTGTAGCATATCCCTGATCTTTATAGATCTCTGCCATAGTCAGGGCTTCATTTGGTAATGGTTTGTCATTGTAAAACACACCATGAGTGAGTGGATATTGTCCGGTTAAAAAGCTCGCTCTCCACGGCGCACAGACTGCCATGGTAGTGATTGCATTTTCAAATATTAAACTCTCAGTAGCAAGCTTGTCCAGGTTTGGGGTTTTGATTTGGGTATTTCCCATATAACCAACTTCCTGAGCTCTCCACTGATCGGCAAGAATGATGATTACGTTTGGCTTTGCTTGGATTTCGCTGGATTCCTGATTTGGCTTGCTACAGCCGTAAAGCAAATGAGTAATTAGTAGAGAAAAAGCAAAAAATCTAATGAGAGATTGGGTTTTCATGCGACAGGATTAGAAAAGATAAAACCTAAATTAATCTTCACTAAAATAGATAAACCAGTCCTCATCCTATCCTGTCCTAACCTGTCTTTACATTAGACTTTGTTTTTACTATCCATTATAATGGTAACAGGACCATCATTGACCAAGGAAACTTTCATATCTGCCCCGAATTCACCGGTACCGATTGATTTCCCAAGTTCCGATTCCAACGAGACAATCATTTTCTCATACATAGGAATCGCAATATCAGGTTTGGCCGCTTTGATATAGGAAGGTCTATTTCCCTTTTTCGTACTTGCATGAAGTGTAAACTGGGAAATCAGTAAAATCTCTCCGTTGATATCAAATAGGCTCTTATTCATCACTTCATTTTCATCTGGAAAAATCCTGAGATTTGTGATTTTCTTCGTTAGCCAAGTAATATCCTCTTCCGAATCAGCCTCTTCTATTCCCAGTAAAATCATCAATCCTGTTCCTATTTCGGATTTTACTCTCCCATCAATTTTAACGGAAGCCTCAGATACTCTTTGAATAACTACTATCATTTGCTTAGGTCTTGCATTTCTCCGGAGGAGATCACTTCTATAGAATTTGATTTTTGCGTCAGCGCAGTTTTCACTAAAGCCTTGGCCACTTGAAAATCATAGATCGGACGAATATTCTTAAATAGCTTTAACCAAATCAAAGGCTTCATCACTACCTGAGCGACTTGCTCTCCCAGTCGAAATTCATTTCTATTCCCCATTAATAAGGAGGGTCTGAATAAACCTATATAGCTAAATCCGATTGCCTTAAGATCTTCTTCGGTTTTACCTTTTGTTTGACTATAAAAAATCGAGGATTTCGCATCGGCACCGGAGGAGGAAACATATAGAAACTTTGATGTACCCAAGGTCTTTGCCCACTTGGCAAATTCAATTACCAAATCATGATCAATAGCAAAAAACTTTTCCTTTGATCCTGCTTGCTTTATGGTAGTGCCTAATGCGGAAAATGCGTGTATTTCTGCCGATTTCTTATTCAGCGCATCGATCAGAGGAAAATATTCTCCGCTTAGACTCTGTTCGGCAATTTTAGCTTCCCAGTCCCAGCTATCAATTTTCGCCATATCACCTTCAATCTGTACAAGCTTTTGTTGCTTAATAGCGAGTTTCCTTCGGCCAACGCTTAATACATAATTATATTCTTCACTTTTGAAAAGTTGGTGAAGAATAGCCTTGCCTACCAGGCCGGAAGATCCAGAAATCAGTGCGATTCGCATATTTTATAATGTTGCAGCAATCAGGGGGATCAATTCCTCTGTTATTGCTTTATTTTTATCTCGTGCATACCAAAGGTGAGTACCGTCCGCAAACTCCTTGGAAGTAATGTTTTGTGGATCCAATTTATATGCCTTTAGACGGTTTTGAAGAAATTCCGGTCTAGGTCCCCAGACGAAAAGCTCCTTACTCAAATCACCAGACAAGCTAATCAAAATCGGAATTGATCGTGCTCCCTCGGTAAGATAAGCATCCATCAGGCCCGGATTCTCATCCCGCAAAACAAATTTCAAGTTGATTAGTGGATTCAATTCAGTCAGCTTGGCTATAAATGGTAAACTTTGAGCTGCATCTCCGCACCAAGCTTCAGTAATCACCAGCCAAACTTGGGGAGAAGAAATTGACTTTACCACTTTCTCCAGCTCGGGTGAAATCTTTGCCGTTTTATCCCAGCGATTCATTCGCTGCACATTCATCTTAGTATAATCCAGATAACTCTCTGAATGATTGATTCCAGTAGTCTTATTTTCAGCCAAAAGCCGATCAATCATTTCTCTATATTCTGCGTATGTCTGAGCCGATTCAATTAGCTTAGAAGAAATTAATACTGTTTGTTGGTCTAGCATTTCCTGTGATTTTGGAGACTAACAGACCTAGCTAGTCTTGAGTTCTCTCCCAATCCAAAAAATCTTCAATTTCATCTTTTACTTTGGCATAAATAGCCAAGACAACGCTTAGATCATCTGCAAAGCCAAAAAAACCCAAAAAGTCAGGAATGATATCAATGGGTGAAATAAAGTAAACTAAAGCTAAAAGTACCAAGCCAAGAGTACTATTGGTCAATTTATGCGCTCCATTAAAATGTGCCTTGATCATGCGGATAAAGACAGATAAAGGCTCAATAAGTTTTTTTACTCTTGGATTATCCCCAACACTTGAAAGCTTATGTCCAACTCCAGCAATTAACTCCGTCACTTTTTCTTTTTGCTTTATGAGTGCATCTACCTTTTTACCAAAAAGTGCTTTGGCATTATCGATAGTTGCGGAAGTCTTTGCTTTTAAGCTGCTCATTTTCAAAAGTAAATTTGAATTTCTGATTTCACTTGTTTCAACGCATATCCGATCGGATCGTTCTTTCTGTCTAAAGCTTGCGCAAAAATCGCCTTAGCCATATCCAGCCCAGTGGCTTCCTCATTAAGTACTTGTCGACTTTGATTGATGATTGTAGTCACTTCTTCTACAGCTCTTTTTACTGCTTCCCAAGTTTCCTCAGAAAAATACACTTGCTGGGAAAAATTATGATTGAATTCCTCACGAACTTCAGCAAGCAAAAGAGAGTGTAATTCACCTGAAGTCAGACCTCCTGGGTTAGATCTTCTCACCAAATTATTTGGAGTAATTCGCTCAAGAAAAAGGCAAATCCGTTCAGCCGCCTGCAAACGAATAGGAAGAATGGTTTGGGAGTTTTGGGTTTTCAACTCCACCAGTGTCTTTTCCCTTTCCTTTGAAAGAAAAGAAACGACCACTAGATACATTCCATAAAGGACTATGCCTGCTGGCAAAAGAATTTTCAATAAATCGACTGCGTATTCCATTTTTGGGGATTAAACTCGAATTTGCACAAATTATCCCCGTCAAAAAACATAAGGGGAATGTAAATTTGTATTGACGCGAACCAATTCCCTGCCAAAATCATTTTCACCACATGATAATTCCAATAAAGATCACCGAAAAGGCCGAGGTAGAGATCAAAAATATCATGGCCAATAAGAACATCCCTGCTGACTATCACCTACGAGTGGGCGTGAAGGGTGGCGGATGTGGTGGTATGTCCTACGCTTTGGGTTTTGACAAGCCGAAGGAGGAAGATCAGAAATTTGAATTAGCAGGGATTCCAGTTCTGATTGAGAAAAAGCATTATATGTTTCTGATGGGAATGCAGATTGATTTTTTTGAAGGAGACGAGGCTAGAGGATTTACGTTCGTGAATCCCGAGATTCCAAAGAGACATGATGTGTAATTTTCATTTTTAACCGCGAAGGACATGAAGGTTTCGCAGAGAACGCCATTGAAAAAGTTGTTCTGCTTCTCCAGAAGCTGGCATAAAATAGCTCTTCATAATCTGAGCATTACCTCAGAATTTTTAATAAATTCATATAGAACAAAACCTTTCCTATGAAAAAGTCAATACTCTCCTGCATTCTACTTTTTATATGTTCAATAGCTTTTTCTCAGGTGAAGCAACTTGAAAAGGATCAAGAGCCTGGTAAAGGAAATGTCTCTGAATTGGATTGGCTAGAAGGCTTCTGGACAGGAACAGGGTTTGGTGGAGAATGCGAGGAAGTTTGGATGCCAGCAGTAGATGGGAATATGATTGGGACTTTTCGCTTTTGGAGTGAAGGCAAACTTGTCTTTTCTGAATTCATGAATATCGTGCAAGAGGGAGAGACTTTTTCATTGAAGCTCAAGCATTTTAATGCAGATCTTTCACCTTGGGAGGAAAAAGACAAATGGACCACATTTCGATTGGTGGAAATTGCTGAGAATACCGTTTATTTTCACGGATTGACCATGAAGCGTGTGGGCGACGAAATCAAACTCTGGCTTGCTATGACCGAAGACGGGGTCAGTACAATTGAGGAATTGAAATACGTAAAGCGGGAGTTTTAATAATTGATGATTTCTATCAATTTTCAATTCATTGGAAATCGATAGAGTATAACATCATTTTGATTCCGTCCTTTCAGGACTTCATTAGTTCATCTTTCCTCTATACTACAACCATCACTGGGGTATTTGCCCCTTTTCGGAGCCAAAAAACCAACTCTTTACCTGAATAAATTACATCTGGCGTTGGAAAATTTGATTCTTAAGAGCTTGTTGGAATCAATAGCAATCGCATCATTAAATTCACTTGCCCTGTAAGGGCAAGATAACAAAGCAACGGTCGCTAGGCCGTTGTAAGGTTTAAGAAACATTCATTTTTAAAGCCCTGAAAGGGCGTAATAAATGATGGGACAGTCACTCGTAAAGAATTATATACATATCATTTTTAGCACGAAGAACTGGGCCATTCATCCATCGCAATTGGCAAGGTGGCTACGACGCATTTTCAGTTAATCCGAGCCAGATTGAAATTGTCAGTATTTATATACAAAACCAACGAGAGCATCATGTAAGCAAAACTTTTCAAAAGGAATACAGAGCATTTTTAAAAAAAATATAACGTAGACTATGACGAGAGGTATGTTTGGGGGTAATGCTATAATTACGCCCTTTCAGGGCTTAGATAATTATCCGTCTATTTATATCGATGGGCTTCACCCATCGCTAGGTATTTAGCCCTTTCAGGGCTTAATTAAAAGCCTAAAATTCTCTTGGAAATCAGCTACAATGTATCTGCACTAAAGATTTTACCAAAAGCACCTCTGAAATGCAATCTCATGAACATATATTTTGATGGTTTGACTTGCCACTGCAATTCTGATATCATCAATATTTAACTCTCAAAACCTGGCTCTACATTACTCCAAAACTCATCCAAGGCGATGATTCTGGGTTTGAGGAATGAAATGATCTCTGGCCAATCTGCTTCATTCATCACATTCACGGCTGGTAAAATTTTTTCTATTCTGGAAACCAACTGTCCAAACTCATTCTCTTGGTGCAAATTCCAACTCCACTCTTCGCCTACCGTGACCTCCAGCATTTTCCTAAACTGAGCAAATTGATCAAAATACAATTCCTGCAATTCCTCGTCAGCATGACCAATCTCTATTCCAATCGACGCAAAATCACGCTCAGCTTTCATCCTGAAATAAATATTCCGAACGCCTGTTTTGTAATTCGGCCAGTTAATTCGCCTTCCTTCCGCATTCGGAATAGGTTTTATGTATTGCCCAAAAGCAATCCAAAACTCCGAACGGATTCTCGATGTTTCAGCTTTGTTGTACAAGATTAATAGGTAGTATGGCTGTCGCTAGGTAAGACAAGGATAATTTCACCGGCTTTTGCATTTTCATCATCCAGTTTATCCAATTGATCTTGTGTTACCATGTGGATATCTAAAATTTTCAGATCTGGGAACTCTCTTTTCAAATACCACAAAATACCCTCTCCGTCTTTGGTATGGTAGGAACCATTGATATGATAGATCTGCTTTCCTTCACGAATAGGCTCAAAAAGTGATTCTGCCATGGTCGCATCTTTCAAAGCCTGAGCTTGAATCATAAAATCGGAATTGCCCGGCGCGCCATGCATCATATCCTTCATGGCAACATCACCTGGCATGCTCATATCTACCTCAACTGGCAGTTTTGCAAAATAATTCTTAGCCTGAGGTGAAAGCGAATCCAAAGCGCCTAAACCAGCTTTACTGACTAGAGAAGGAGAGAAGCATACTTTCTTGGAACATTTGTGGCAATAAACCTTAACCCTTTCTCCTTAGCATAGCGCAAAACAGGGCGGTAATCGCTATTGTAATTCTTCCAAAGATTTGCCTCAGCTTCGAAATTGCTTTCGGTAATTTGACCTGAAAACCACTCGTCCAAGTTCAACTGATCTTCTCGCTCAAAAATCTCTGATCCTACCACCAAATCAGGATTCTGCGCTTGCAATCCTTTCAGCACCTGCAATTGTAACCAGTGCCCAAGACTGTTATTATGAAGTTCTCCAAAGAAAACCGCATCAACATCTTTAGCGTCTTTGAGAACATCCTTCAAATCTATTTTTTTGCCTTTGTTAGTAAAAAACTGATAGGCCTCTCCCTGAGCTTTGAGGGTTCCAAATGAACCAAAAACTAGCAGGAACATTAGAAAATAATTACGCATAATCTTCCGGGTATTGAATTTGCACAGAGGAGAAGCTTACTAATCCTCCGAGAGCAGGATGATGCTTTTTAAGCGTTAATCTAATTGTTGTGGTTTTGGGATAGGCCTCTAAAATATGGTCACAATCATGTGGCCCAGATGTTCGAGCAGTTTCACTTTCACATCCATTCTGGCTTTGATCAATTTGTACAATTTGGAGTAATCCACAGTTGCACTCAGGTCATCATGAAGCATCGCCTGTCTGAAATCTGTTTCCAGTTCGAGATCCAAGGTAAAGCGATTTCCAAGTATGGATTCCTCCGGGATATGCTCCGTGGTAGGCGTGAAACTCAATCCCTTCGAGACTTACTTCCCCATCAGTCAAATTGGTCAAAAAATTGAACCTGATTGGTTCTTTGAATCATCGGTATATTTCGGTTGGGACGCCTGAGGTTTGAGCGGCTCTTCAAATGGCTTCTTCTCCTTAGCCTCCTCTATTTCTTCTATATCTTCTTCGAGAATCTCATCTTCCAGCTGCATCTTGGTATCTTCTAGTTCCAGCTCTTCCTCAGCATCCTCTTCGATTTCCATTTCCAAATCAGGAGTTGAATCATGATCCTCTAGCTCCAGATCCTCTTCTATCACTTCCATCTCAGCTAAAGGACTTTCTTCAATTACTTCTTCGACTATCTCCTCTTTTTCGTATCCAAGATTCTCAAGATTTCCGAAAGTGAATGTTTGTGACCTGCTTAGTTCATCTATCGCTCTGGCATGAGCCTTTGCATCGATTCTCGAGTAATGTGCTTCCGAAAGATCGATTTGATTCAAGGTATCCTGAGCAATTCTCTTCAGACTTTTCACCATAGACTCTCTTTGCTCAGCTAGGCCTTCATAAGATCGGACTAGACCTTGCATGCTTTCTCTGAGCTCTACGATAGTCTCTTTCGCCTTGGTTTCCGCAGCGCCGATGATCGCAGCAGCCTGCTCCTCAGCTTGTTTCGCTGGAGTCAGCCAGCATCTGATCAACGTGCTTGGTCGCATTGTCAGCAGTTTCATTTGCATCAGCGATAATCAAGTCCGCAGCTTCATTCGCTTCAACGATTATTGCGGCTCCGGTATCTTCCGCAGTTTTGAGGGTTACGGAAAAGTGATTCCTCCACATCCTTCAATCGCTTTGCCTCTGCTTCTGTATTTTGAAGCTTAGTTTTCAGCTCCATATTTTCTTTGTGAAGCAGGTCGACTACTTCAGATATTTCGTCCAAAAATGTGGTAACTTCTTTTTTCTCATATCCTCTGAATCCAACTTCAAAGGTTTTTTGCCGAATGGCTGCTGGTGTGATCTTCATGTGTTTATCATTTGTCTTTTTAAAGGCCCCATGGAATCTCGCGTGGCTATAATCCGATATGCTTTGAGACCTTGAATCATGCTCGATTTCATAGGTTAATTCGCTTCAATTTGCCAAATAGAAATAGTACGGTCGTCTGACACAGAAATTACATTGCCTTGATAGCTACTCCAAATCACCTTGTTTATTGAAGTACCATGACCTGCATTTCTTGCTTTGTCTATGACTTTGAGGAGTTTCCGTTCGCTTGCATCCCATACCTTGATAGACTTATCCATGGAGCAGGTGACTAGAAGGTTTCCGTCCTCCTTGAAATATAAATAATTAATGGCATACATATGTGCCACAATGTTTTCTTGTAGAGAATAGCGGTCAGTTTCCCAGAATTTCAACCGAGCATCCCGACCGGCACTGACCAAAATCGACTCATCAGGAGAATACGAAAGTGCAAATACAGAATTGGTGTGGCCTGTTAAATTTGCAATGGGTTTAAAACTGTCTGATAAATCAAGAATTTTTACGGTATGATCACTCAGACCAATTGCCAGTTCGCGTTTATCTTTTGCCAAAGACATCACGCGAATACTCTTCTCACTCAATTTGATGTGCTTTTTGATCGTTTTTTGAATTAATATCAACTACAATAAGCACCCCGTCACCTGTACCAATGTACGCTTCGTCCCCAAAGATTTTGATATCAAAAATTGCCTTATCCGTTAACTTCAATGACCAAATCTCCTTGCTTTCATTCAGGTCAATGACGTGAATCCCTTCGAAATTATGGCCTATAAAAAGCAAATTCCTACTTGGGTCTATTGCAAGTCCATAAACTGAATGTGGCAGTCTAGCGATCAACTTGCCATTTTTAGGCTGATCCAAGTCCCATTCCACTACCATACCATCTCCAGCTCCGGTATAAAAAATCTGGGATCACTCCCTTCTACCAATGCATAGATGCAGTCATTGTGTCCTGTTAGTGTTTGTAATTTATTAACTTCTATTTTTGACATATATTGGACTGAGACTTTGGTTGCCCTGCTGGCTATGCAAACAAAAATAGAAAAAATAGATTCTTCCTCGGCTTTGGCCATCAAGATTATCGAAACTCAAGATGAAAACGACCTGGATTTTCTCAGCTTTCAGGGAGAAACTTGGTTACGCCAACATTTCGCATCCCGAGAAAAAGAGAGAATGGGCCACTGCTAGAATGGCAATCCGAGATGCTTTGGATGTTTTGCATGTTCCATATTCCTGGTTTTTTCAAAGATGAGCAGTCTGGTAAATCTCAAACCATGAATGGACATGGATATATTTCACTTTCACACACCATGGGATACGCTGGCGCTATTTATCACAGGGAAAATCCGGTTGGAATTGACATGGATTTGATACGGGAAAAAATCCTGAGGATTGGATTTCGGTTTCTGGATCAATCAGAATTAAGAGTCGTTCTTGGAAAAGGATCCCTTTTTTACATTACACCATGGCTTGGTCAGCTAAAGAGTCTATCTTTAAATGTCAGGGGAAAAGAGGCGTTTTCTTTTTCGAGAAAATATTCGCTTAGAACCCTTTGACCCAAAGGCAGGAATCATCAGAGGTAAAGTCCGAGGTACGGATTTTACAGATCATCATTACACAGTACAAGTTCGGGTGATCTCAGACGTTGTACTAACATACACTATTTGGTAAATGCAAAAGCTTAAGCTTAATTATCCTTGTTCTTCTTTCTTTAACTTTTTCGCTTTCTGCCCAAAGTCTGGAAGGAATCAATCTCACAGATGCGGTAACTGGCAAAGAGGTTAATGTAGCCACTCAAATTAAGGGGAAAGGTTTAGTCTTGATTTTCCATAGTTTGGGATGCCCTTTTGCAAAAATGTATGAAGCTCGTTTGATTGCTTTGCGAAGCAAATACCAAAATCAGGGTTTTACATTTATGCTCGTTAACCCAGAAGTGAGTCAAAAAGAAGAAGATAAAACAGCCTTGCGAAGCTATATAGATCAGTCCGATATAAACATGTCTTACTTGATTGATGATAGCCAAGCGTTGACCAAATTCTTTAAAGTCACCAAAATCCCTGAAGTAATTTTACTTACCCCAGGAGCTGTGGTCAGTTATAGAGGAGCGATTGATAATAATCCTCAAGCTGAAAGTGCCGTGTCATCAAACTACCTCGACAAAGCAATGGATTCCTTATTGAAAGGTGAGTCGCCGACACCAAGTCAAGTTAGAGCTGTTGGCTGTAATGTGCGGACTTATTGATCGTTCAGCAAGGCTATTAATTCCTTAATCTCTTGAACTTTGTCAGCCTCGCCAAGCTTCTCGAATGAATTTTTCAGGTTTCTGAACATTCGAAGCATAATTTGTAGATGCGCACAAGGTTCGAAGTAATCCTCTTTTGGCTCGATCTTCAATTGCTCCAGATAGTTAAAAATATCCTTTCTACTAAAAATCAATCCTTTGTTGAAGGCATTGATGTAAAAAGTGACATCGGCTGATTTATAGGTGAGTACAAAAAGATTTGGGAGGTTCACACCATAAATCGGTAACCCCAACTTTTTTGCTACCAGTAAATAAATTGAGCATAATGTCAGGGGATTTCCACGTTTTGAATCCAAAACCGAGGAAAGCATACTCTGGCCGGAGAGTGAAAGTTTTTGGTATTCGCAGAGAATCGGAGGGTGTTGAAAAGCACATTGTTAATTGCCCTCACCTGCTCATATGGACTCAAATCATTTTTGAAAGCAGTCCAAACCTCGAAGTAAATCTGATGCATCTCAGCGTTCAGCCTCGCATATTCGAGATCTGGATACTGATAGGTATTGATAATCCACAGCCCAGTCAGCAAGTCCCGATCGTCGGTATCCCGCCAATCTTTCAACCTTTCCTTTAGCAGAGAAAACTGAAGATCATGAACCAATTCTTCTATTTCTTTCTGAATATCCGGATTGAAGCTATTCTCCCATTTTTTCTCCAAAAAGGGAATAATATCATTCCCCAAAGAAATGATTCTATCCCTCACATGCATTCTTACTTCACGATCGGAATCATCCAATAAGGAAACCAAGGCATTTAATTCTCCGGGTGTCAAATCACTCATCGTCAAAAGGCTACGGTTAATGGAAGGAAACTATAAAATAAGATACTAAAAATTGGCTTAAGTTTGAATCACGCCTACATTAAATCTTTCAGTTATCGGAGCATGATTAGCTGCTTCTATACCCATGCTGATTACCTTTCTAGTCTCACGAGGATCGATTACTCCATCCACCCAGAGTCTCGAAGCCGCATAAAATGGGCTCAGTTCCTCATTGTATTTGGAAGTGATTTCATCCAGCAATTCCTTTTCATCTTCAGGCGTGATCTCCAGCCCTTTTTTCTTCAAACCTGCTACTTTGATCTGAAGCAAAGTATTTTGCTCCTGCAGCTCCCGACATCACTGCCATCTGAGCTGTAGGCCAAGAATATATCAAGCGCGGGTCATATGCTTTGCCACACATGGCGTAATTACCGGCTCCGTAAGAATTTCCTAGTATAAAGGTGAATTTCGGCACCACAGAGTTAGCCATGGCATTGACCATTTTGGCTCCGTCCTTAATAATCCCTCCATGCTCAGCTTTGCTGCCAACCATAAAGCCGCTGACATCCTGAAGGAAAACAAGTGGAATTTTACGCTGGTTGCAATTCATGATAAATCGAGCTGCTTTGTCTGCTGAGTCAGAATAAATCACTCCGCCCATCTGCATTTCTCCCTTGGCAGTTTTGACGATCTTCCGCTGATTTGCTACTATTCCCACTGCCCATCCATCAATCCTCGCAGTGCCACAAATCAATGTTTTGCCATAGTCTTCTTTGTATTCATCGAAGTCACCAGCATCCACAAGACCTTTTACGATCTGCAACATGTCATATGGCTTCACACGCTCAGTCGGGAATGAGCCAATGAGTTCATCACCCGTCAAGCCTGACTCCCGTGATTCTACACGGTCAAAACCGGCGGTAGGATTATGACCTATTTTATCAAAAATCTTTCGGATCGCATCCAGACAATCCTGATCAGTATCGTATTTATTATCCGTCACTCCTGATATTTCGCAGTGCGTGGTAGCACCACCTAGTGTTTCATTATCAATCGTCTCTCCGATTGCTGATTTCACCAAATAGGACCTGCCAGGAAGATAGACCCAGTCTTATCCACTATCATTGCCTCGTCGGACATAATCGGCAAGTAAGCACCCCCAGCCACACAGCTTCCCATGATCGCTGCAACTTGTATAATTCCCATCGCAGACATTTTCGCATTGTTTCGGAATTGACGCCCAAAATGCTCTTTGTCTGGGAAAATCTCATTTTGCATGGGGAGGAAAACACCTGCGCTATCGACCAGATAGATAACAGGAATCTGATTTTCCATGGCTATTTCCTGAGCACGAAGATTTTTCTTCGCAGTCATCGGAAACCATGCTCCTGCCTTCACAGTCGCATCATTGGCTACGATCATGCACATTCTCCCACTCACATAGCCAATTCCAGTCACAACGCCACCGGAAGGACAACCTCCCTCCTCTTCATACATGCCGTCAGCTACGAAAGCCCCAACTTCTAAAAAATCAGTGTTCTTATCACGCAAGTAGTCTATTCGCTCACGAGCGGTGAGCTTCCCTTAGCATGTTCTTTTTCTATTCTTTTGGCACCTCCACCTAGTTTAACGTGCTCATATTTTTCTTTTAACTCATGGAGTAGACCCTCCATGGTTGGATTAGAATTTCCAGTAGTTGCTGTCATTAGTCAAATTTGGGTTTAGAAATCATAACCAGTGCTTTCTGCAAATAGTTAAGCTTCCAAGTTAAAAAAGAAAAAGCTAACAGTCGTAGTATTCTAGGTTGCAGTCACCCTATTCAGTCTCAAAACTGTATTCTGACAATCCCACAAAAAAGCCCTTTACTCACAAGAAAAGGGCTCTAGAATGTTAAATATTATGAAAATTAATTTTTCTCGATTGACTCTTTGTAGTCTCTTATTGACCGGTAAATCGCAGAGGCCATGTATTCTTTTCCTTGTTGACTCATTAGGAATTGCTCCTCTGTTGAATTGGATAAAAAACCCAATTCCACCAAAACAGATGGCATTGAAGGAGTCCAGAGCACATAAAAAGGCCCTTGCTTCACGCCTCTACTTTTGCGACCAACTCGATCTCTAAATTGAGTTTCTACGTTATCTGCTAGAGTCACGGAGTTCTCGAAATGAACTTTAGACATTAAATTGAACATCATGTAGGATTCAGGTGAAGATGGATCAAACCCTTCGTAGTTTTCCTCGTAGTTATCTTCCAACAGGATCACCGAGTTTTCTCGTTTTACAATATCAAAGTTTGCATCAAAATGCTTTGTCCCCATCACGAAAGTCTCTGTTCCAAATGCTGATTTATTTGCAGCAGAATTGGAATGAATGGACACAAAGAGATGTGCTTTGTTATTATTGGCGATCATAGGTCGTTCCTTGAGTGAAGGAAAACTATCATCGTCCCGAGTGTAAATCACCTCTACATCAGGCAAGTTTTCCTTGATGTATTTTCCAACTAAAAGTGTAACTGCAAGATTAATGTCTTTTTCCTTTGACCTAGAACCCAGATTACCAGGATCTTTACCTCCGTGGCCAGCATCCAAGACGATCTTTGTCATCTTAAAAGATGGTACCATGGATTCATTTGTGATAAATCCGCCAAATACAAAGGGAATACATAAAATCAGACTAAGAAGAATTTTTTTGTTTTTGGACCGTTCCATGAGGGCAATAAAATTAACTTTACACGAAATTTCACTCAAATTAAATAAAGCGTAAGCAACAGTGCAGGGATTCAGGCTCTTTTTATTTTGCTTTTTTGGGCTATTGATTGTTCCGCTGTTAGCGACTGCGCAAGACCCAGTCCGCAAGCTTGAAGAAAAACCACTAGTCGTTCCAGATTCTTTAATGCCACTTTCTCGGGAATTGATGGCTATGGACACTTTGCCCACTACTGCTGATACGCTCGCACTTACTGATTCGACAAAAATTATGCCCAGGAGTGATATCACCACAGATATTACTTATTACGGTGAAGATAGCATCGTATCAGATTTCACGGAAAACAAAGTTTACCTCTATAACCAAGCTTGGTTCGAGTATGGTACCATGCGTTTGGAGGCTGACTTGATCATTATTGACTGGAAAAACTCAGAGCTCTACGCCTCCGGAGTTACGGATAGTTTGGGGAATGTGAAAGGAAATCCATTTTTCAAGGATGGAAACTCCTCCTATGAAATCAGGAAGGAGATGAAGTATAATTTCAAAACCCAAAAAGCTATTATCAAGGATGTCGTTACGGAACAGCAAGACGGTATTTTAAGAGGAGAAACGATCAAAAAAACAGAAGATGGGAGTATTTACTTAGCCAATGGTTATTATACGACCTGTACACTCACTACTCCACATTATCATGTGGCAGCCAACAAAATCAAGTCTATTGAAGGAGGTCAAGTAGTAGCTGGCCCTTTCAATTTCTACTTTAGATCGGCATCCCCACGCCACTTGGGCTACCTTTTGGGATCATACCAAATACCCCGGAAGAAAAAGCCTCAGGATTGATTTTCCCAAGCTACGGTCAAGAGCAAAAAAGAGGACTGTACCTTCGTGACTTAGGCTATTATTTTGCAATCAATGATTATATCCACGCCAGGGTAACGGGTGACATCTACTCTAATGGAGGCTGGGGTTTGAAATCACAATCTGTGTATAAAAAGCGATATCATTTAGCGGCTCTTTCAATATTGACTTCCAAAAGTTCAAATCTCCAGAAACAGAGCTGAACCCTGTCGATTACAACACATTCAGAATTCAATGGTCACATAACCCTGAATCACGTGGAAATAGCCGATTCTCAGCCTCTGTAAATGCTGGCTCAACGAGCTACTTCAACAATATCGTTAATCCGAATAATTTCACGAATAACGTAACTTCGGATTTGTCCTCAAATATCAATTATAGCAAGACATTTACGGGAACTCCATTTTCCTTTGGAGCGAGTATGAGACACTCCCAAAGTGTTCAGACTGGAGAAGTTCAATTAAGTCTACCTACCATGAATTTGAGTATGAATAGACAGAGTCCGTTCAAAAATGTAAAATTCGAACCGCTCAAGACCTTAAATATCGCCTACAACTTTGAGCCTCCAAAATTCTATCACCAATAAGGTGACTCAGGAATTCGGAGTAGATCCTGACTTAGTTGAAAATACAGATACTCCTGACTTGGTACCTTTCACCCCTTCTAATTTTGGGTACTTACTTCAGAATGCTAATAATGGCGCAAGAAACAGAATTCCAATCAGCTCAAATTTCAGGCTTTTTAAATATTTCACAGGCACTGCATCTGCCAACCTAACTGAATTATGGTACCTGAAAAGGATTAATTATTTCTATAACCCGTCTGAAGAGCGAGTGGATAAAATAATAGAAGAGGGATTTAACAGAGTTACTTTTTATTCTAGCTCATTCAGTTTGAATACCAATATCTATGGATTTTTCAACTTCAAAAAAGGGAAAATCCAGACCATACGTCAGCATATTCAGCCTTCTTTGAGTGTAAACTTTTCTCCTGATTTCTCAGATCCTTCTTTAGGGTATTATCAAGAGGTAAAAGTTAATAATGATGGGGACACTCGTTTGTTTGACAGGTATCAAGGATTCTCCTATAGCGGTGCTCCATTAGGAGAAAGTAGAGCGATGGCATTTAGCATCCGAAGTGTATTAGAGGCAAAGGTGATTGATAAAAAGGATTCTACTCAAGAGAATGCTACTAAGAAAATACCTTTACTTGAAAATATCGATCTGAACTCCAGCTATAATTTCGCTGCAGATTCATTTAAGCTAGCTCCATCCGAATCAGTGCTCGAACCAGCTTTTTCGACAGAAAGCTCTCGGTGAATATGAGTTCTACGCTTGACCCCTATGCCACGGAGACATATATTAATTCCAGTGGTTCTAACGCCACACGCTCCATCAATCAATTTGCTTGGAAAAATGGACAGGGGCTAGGATCCATTCGAAATGCTTCGCTAAATATGAATGCCTCCATCAACCCAAGTAGTGCGCAAAATCCTGGGGAAGTACGAGATGAGCTTACCAATGAATTTTGCAGCAAGGCGGTGTGATGAATGAATTTGTAGAAAGTGAGATTAACAGAATCTCGACTGACCCTAGTCAATACATAGATTGGAATATTCCTTGGAACATGTCATTTGGCTATGTATTATCTTACAGTAATCCGGTATCCGGAAATAAGAGAGTCACGCAAACTCTCAGCGTACGTGGTGATTTCAAACTTTCTGAGAAGTGGGCAGTAAACTTCAATACAGGCTATGATGCCCAAACCAAGAAGCTTACCCAAACAATGGTAGGTATAGCTAGAGATCTTCACTGCTGGCAGATGAATGTCAATTGGTTTCCTTTTGGTGCCTTTACTTCATACAATATTGACATTCGAGTGAAATCAACAATCCTTCAAGATTTGAAGGTATCTAGGAGACGATCCTTTTTTGACAATTAGACGATTTCGGGTTTTGATTGCATTTCGGATTTTGGTGCTAGGAATTAAGTGTAGATTTTCCAATCCATCAAATGCCATTCTTACTTGAGGTAAATATCAGGTTCGCTAATCCGACATCAACCATCCGAAATCGCTACACTCTCGATCTACTAATCGGCATAGTCATGCATCTTGGTCCGCCAAGGCCCTGGAAAGCTCCGAAGATGGGATTTCCAATACCTCCACTCCCATATTTCTTAATGCCCTGTTAGTATGAATATTTCGGTTATAAGAAATCACTCTTCTTGGGCCGATGGCAAAAACATTTGCACCGTCAAACCACTGCTCTCGCATCGCATAATCAGGATTTCCTGCTGCGGTGTGCAAAATTTCCAAATGCGGAATCTCTCTTTCCAAAATAGTCAATAGTGACTCTTTTAGCACTTCTCGCTTGATGTGCACTTTGTCATCCTTGATTTCTTTCAGGGTATAAAGGGATGTTTGCAAGACTGCATTCATCGCATCAGGGTAAGTAAGTACCAGATTCTCATCCAAAATTGTAAATACTGTATCCAAATGCATAAACTGCCGCTTCTGAGGTAGGTGTACTTCATAAACACGCTCCACAGTCCCTTCAGCTAATAGTGCTTTTGCGGCATGGTAGATTGCCTTTTCATCCGTACGCTCCGAATTTCCGATTGCTACAGCCTTTTGAGATAAGATAATAACATCTCCTCCTTCTATGCTCGGCGGATTATCATGCCCTAATACTGGATATAGTTGATGGATATTATCTTTAAAATCCATGTGATTTTCAAAAATAGTCCGAAGTAAATCCGCCTCACGTTGTCTTCCTTCCATTCTCATACTAGAAAAAATAACCCCACCCGGAGTTATAGCCATGGGATCCCTCTGAAAGTACAAGTTTGGACAAGGAGATATCACAAAGGCAAATTCCATCAACTCCCCAGCATTCAGTTTAGGTATTTTGCGCCGCAGTTCATGCACCTTCAATCCAGCTGTCAAAATCCCTGCACATTCGGCAGTAGAATAACGCTCCAGTATGTCTTCTGCCAAATGGACCATGCCTGATCTCTTCAATGATTCTCGCATCAATTGAAGCAGGATTTTCTGATCATAAAGCACTCGAATCAATAATTCCCGTAGTTGATAGACCGTAGCACCCGTAGATTCCTTGATTAGATTGGAAAAAGCATCGTGTTCCTGCTGCAAAGCTTCCAGATATGGCACATCATCAAACAGCAAAAATTCCTTATTATAGGGAGTTAACCGGTCAATTTCCTTCCCGGGTCTATGCATCAAAACTGCTTTGAGGGTACCGAATTCTGAATTAAGTCTAAGATTCATTTCATTAACAGTTTATCAGCTATTTTAAGTAATAATTGCCATACCTCAAAAAATATAAGCTTTTGTTTAAGAAAATGAAAATAATGATTTTTGTAAATGCGTCTAGATTAGTATATATTCTAGTTACAATTACCCTCAAATTTAATTGAGGTATCATTGTTGAATGGAAATAGGCTTACTTAAGATAATTCCCATGAAATTAGAAAATACGAAATTCAAAAAACTTTCCTTCACTTTTGCATTAGCCAGTGCCCTTTTTCTTGGAAGCTGCGAAACACTAACTCAACTGAGCAAAGGCTTAGACTTCGGCACTCCAACGGATTCTGAAATCAATTCAGGTCTAAAAGAGGCATTGGAATTTGGAACCAGCTATGCTTCAGAGCGTCTTTCAAAAGAGGATGGATACTTGGGAAATTTGGCTATCAAAATTGCTTTCCCTGAAGAAGCGAAAAAGGTCGAGAACACGCTCCGCTCTCTTGGCTTAGGCAGTCTTTGTGATCAGGTAATCACAAGTGTAAACCGCGCCGCTGAAGATGCTGCCATAGAAGCTAAGCCAATATTTGTGGCAGCAATCAAAGAAATGAGCATCACTGATGTCAAGAACATTCTTTTAGGTGCTGATAATGCTGCTACGCAATATTTTGAAAATAAAACGACGGCCTCGCTAGAAGGGAAATTCAAACCAATTATTGAAAGTAGCCTGACTAAAGTAGGAGCGACCAAATACTGGTCCGATGTAGTGACACGATATAATAAAATTCCGCTGATGACTCCGATCGAAGCCGATCTATCCAAGTATGTCACACAAAAGGCAATAGAAGGTCTTTTTTATGAAATTGCTAAAGAAGAATTGAAAATCCGGGAAAATGTAGCAGCCCGGAGCACTATTTTGTTGCAAAAGGTGTTTGGCTATGCAGACGCCCAAGGATCTTAATTAAAATAATCTTAATTCCTCAAGGCTAACTCCACTGGAGTTTGATTACCAGATAAAATCTAATTCCCTGATTTTATAATTTCCTAAACCCAGCTATTTGACCGACATACCGTCGATCCAATTCCATAGTTACTCCATTATATTTCTAATATATTTGTAGTGGCCTTGAAATAGAAGGCTACTAGTAAATCTTTACCATGAACGAAAAGTTAACAATCTTTTATACTGATGACGACATTGATGACTTGGAATTTTTCAAGACTATTGTAAATATGATTACCGACGATTATGCGGTGGTAACTCATATGGACGGAAATCAATTGCTTCATGCACTTGACAATCCTCCTCCGACTCCCTACCTGCTTTTCTTGGACATTAACATGCCCGGAATGAGTGGTTTGGAAGTATTACAGACCGTAAGAAAATCAGAAAAGCACGCCTCTTTGCCGATAATTATGTTTTCTACTACTCAGGATAAATCTGTCATAGAGAAAACAAAGGTATTAGGAGCAAACTATTACCTACCAAAAGCAGAAAACTTCAAACTTCTTCGCAAGTCTATAGAGCACACGCTTAAGATCAATTGGAGTAGTTTCAGTGCTGACAATACTAATTACCTCTACAACAATAATTAACAGTTTGCCTGCATGAGTAACGCAGTTTTCACTAGTACTTTTCCTCAGAGATTGAAAGTTGAAACTTCAATTCTCCATCAAGAGTTGGAGGATCTTCCTCTTTCTAAAGCAATCCTGAAGGAAGACATTTCCACTAGGGATTACATGGAGTATTTGCATCGCATGCATGATGTGATTAAGGAAGTAGAGACCTTGGTTTTCCCACTACTCTACACTGAGCTATCCGATCTTTCTCAGCGAATTAAAACTCCTTTATTGGAGCAGGATTTCAATAGCCTTAGCTATATAAAAACGCAATCCGCCCCCGTTTTCAAAAACCTAGACAAGCAAATCTCAACTGCTTTTGCCTTGGGTATGCTGTATGTGATAGAGGGCTCAACGCTTGGTGGGCGAGTGATTTACAAGCACATACACAAAACACTAGGATACGACAATCAGTCTGGAGCTGCTTATTTTTCCGGATATGGCGAAGAAACTGGATTGTTTTGGAAAAACTTCATGACTACACTTGTAGCCTACGAAAAAAATCATAATACTTCGGGAAAGATTATTGAGGGGGCTAACTATACTTTTCAAGCAATCAAAACTCACTTTCAAAGTGAGTCCGAGCTATAGGTAATATGAAGGTAAAGGACATTGTTAATAGGGAAATTGTAAACCTCACAAATTGTGAACAGGAACCTATCCACATTCCCGGCAGCATTCAACCTAATGGGTTTCTTATCGGTCTGAAGGAAGACTCGCTTCTAATTGACTACTGCAGCGCAAATACCATTGAATATATTGGTATAGCGCATACAGAGTTATTGGGAAAAGCATTCGGTGTCGCTTTTGGAGAAAAAGCCAAAAAAGAATTACTGGATTACATTTCCAATGATAGGATGCTGTCCTCGCTGCTACTCAAAACTACACTTCTAGAAAAGGAATTTCTTTGCACTGTGCACAAAAGCAATTCTACGATCATCATAGAAGCTGAACCGATCAATTCAAAAGTCAAAAAGGCAAATGAGGTATATGATCACACCTCGCAATTCCTTTCCTACATGCATACCACTCAGAGCCTTCAAGATCTTTGTAGTCTGGTAGCGAAAGGAACCCGAGAAATCACTGGGTATGACCGGGTGATGATCTATCGATTTGATGATAATTACAATGGGGAGGTATTTGCAGAAAGCTGTCGAGAGGACCTTGAGCCATTTTTGGGATTACATTATCCTCACACGGATATCCCGCCACAGGCAAGAGAGCTTTACATGAAAAACCTATTGAGGATAATCACAGATATTGATTATTCCCCAGTTCCGATTTACACTATAGATGATCAGAAAGACAAAAACCTAGATCTCAGCCTTGCTATTTTACGCAGTACATCTCCCATCCACGTGCAATACCTGCACAATATGGGCGTAGGTGCTACATTGACGATCTCTCTGATTTATAAACAAAGACTCTGGGGTCTCATTGCCTGTCATCATTATTCGCCTAAAAACCTGACGCCAGAATTGAGGTTGGCGGCACAGCTTCAGGGGCATTTCATCACTTCCCAGATTGATGTAAGGCAATCCAATGAAGAATATGAGGTTTCCAGAAAAGTCAATGCTTCCTACGATAAAATAAATGCTTTCGAACTTACTGAAGGGGCAGAATCCTTAGCAAAACTGATTAAGCAGCCAGAACTTATCGGCCTTTGCAATGCAAATGGCGTTTCTTTGTTTTTTGAAGGAAAAGTCTACAGCAATGGTGTTACCCCTTCAGACGATGAGGTGAAATTCTTAGCAAGCTATTTTGCAGAATACACTGAAAACACGAATATCAGCACCAGCAAATTGTTGGATTTACTACCAGATTTTAAATCACTCTGCGAAAACACCCCAGGAGCAATTTATCATTCACTGGATGTAGAAGGCGACAATTGTATAATCTGGTATAGATCGGAAACTAAAACGGAAGTAAACTGGGCCGGGGATCCGAGCAAGTCTATCATTCTGGATAAAAAGGGCTTGTCTCCTAGAAATTCCTTCGAATTATGGAAGGAAATCGTGGATTGTACCAGCAAACCTTGGCTCCAACCTGAGTTGGACACAGCGGCGGCCTATGCTAATGGACTGCAGCGCCAAATTAACTTAATCAAAATCACACAGGAGGAACAAAAATATCGCAAGCTCAGCGAAATGCTCAGAGAGGCAAATGCTGAACTTGAAAACATGAACTGGATCAGCTCGCATGACCTTCAGGAGCCGTTGCGTAAGATGCAGCTGATTTCATCTCATTTACTTTACGAAGATGAGGTCCCCGAAAACGTTCAAAAATCCCTTAAGCGCCTTAATATTTCCGCAGAGCGAATGCGAACTTTGCTTCAGGACATCCTAAAATACACGCGCCTGAAATATTCTGAAGAGGATTTTGAACGGGTAGATTTAAGCAAACTAGTAGGAGAAGTAGCGCGAGAACTTGGTGATGATTCTGATCCTAACACCATCCAATTGGACGAATTACCAACGGTGCTGGGCGTACCATTTTTTCTAAAACAGCTCTTTTCTAATTTGATTTCAAATTCTATTAAGTATGCGAAAGCAGACGAGCCAATTAGAGTAAAGGTGAAATCAGCTTCAAAGCCAGTAAATTATCCAACTGAAAAAGACGAACCGTATTATCTTATCAAGGTGATTGACAATGGGATTGGTTTTGACCAGAAATATGCAGAGTCAATTTTCAATATTTTCACCCGTCTCCACCTAGCCACAGAATATAGTGGATCAGGAGTGGGATTGGCTCTTTGTAAGAAAATAATGAAAAACCACCGAGGATACATAAGCGCTGAAAGTACTCCTGGGAAAGGCACAGAAATCAGCATTTACTTTCCGCTAAATTGATTTTATTAGAGGCACCAAATTACTGGTACAAACCAGAAATTACTTACCAATTAGCTTGATCAGCATCCCTTTACTCAGCTGGTCTGTCAGGTGCATCCCATTCAACAAAGAAAGCTCCTCATATCTCTCCGCTGGCATTCCGTAGTACCTAAAGGCAGCTTCTAGTGACATAACATTTGGCACAGTCTTGATCTTAATTATATCTGGTTTACGATTAAGCTTTTCCGAATCCCGTAATTCCTTGAAGTCTCTGATGGTTTTAGAAAATAGGGGCTGATACGAATTAAAATTAGCTATATCCGTCACTCCCATGAGACTGTAAATATTCCCTTCAAACTCAATAACAGAAGAAAGGACTCGAAGCGTAGCTGCTTGCTCCTGTAGACGATCCCCAACCAACAGAACTGCAGGCATTCCATTGATAGTTTCCTTTTTAGATTCTACCAGCGTCAATCCATAGTTTTCTAAAATTGCATTCGCAGCCTCCTCTAGGTTAGCTCCAGAAGCTAAGGTGAGAATCATTACCGCATCGCCTTCTGCTGGCGCCATTTGAAACTGTTGTGGAGAATTTTGATGCTGCCACCCAGTTGGGATAGGAAACTGAATTTTCAAAACTGGATGATAGAATGCACTGTTCTCCACAAAGCCTTGTTTGGGATCTGCACCCACAATCAAGCCATCAATTTTCCTCAGGTAACTATCTCGATTTATTCAAACTCTGTCAATTTGGACTTATCCTGCCACTTTTGCGCAAGCACTTCCACGGTTGCATTTCGTTCTACTGGGGATGGGTGGGTGGAAAGAAAAGGTGGGATTTCATCCGCTCCGGTATTTGTTTGCTGTCTTTCCAGAGTCTCAAAAAAGTCAGCCATTTCTCTGGCATCGTACCCGATCTGGGAAGAATATTCCACACCTAGCTCATCTGACTGCCTCTCAGCATCTCTACCAAATTTCAATAAAGCTAATTGCATTCCTTGGGAGAGAGGGTCTACAAACTGACCAAGTTCAGGCACCAAAATAATTCCTGCCAAAAGACCTATTTGTCCCAAAATCTGGTTTCGTTGCTGGATCACTGAGTGCCTGGCAGTCACGTGACCTATCTCATGTCCCAGCACTCCGGCAAACTCGGCTTCATTGTTAAAATGCGCCATGATACCGCGGGTAAAATAAACAAAGCCACCCGGCAAGGCAAAGGCATTAATCACAGGTGAATCGACTATTTTGAACTCATAGGCCAACTTTGGCCGGTGTGAGATCGCAGCCATTTCAGATCCTTTAGTGGTAATAAACTCTGGAGTTTGGGATCTTCATAAAGCCCAAAAAAAGCAACCACTTCAGGATCCGACTGCTGTCCCATAGCGATTTCCTGAGCTTCAGACATCAAAACAAGTTGCTTTTTTCCCGTTACTGGATTGATGGCGCAGGATCCTAAACTCAAGAGAAAAAGGGCCGAAAAGAGGCTAAGGTAATTCTTAAAAGTTCTCATTAGAAGTTGAGGTTGGTGGCTATCTGTTCATGAGGTATTGAAAAATTCATTCCAATTAATTTCGGAAAGGGAAGTAGCCTTCATCGCGGGTGATTATACGGTGATTTGGAAACCTTGGGTGAAGACATTCACGGCGACAGAGCTTAGGCTCTTTGACAGTAGCAAGACTAACTATATCGCCTACACTCTTTCTTTGAGCTTAACCCCTCCGCGACTCTGCGCAAGCTCTCGCGCCCACCGCGGTAAAAACCCAGCCACAAAAAAAACCGAGCCTCGCAGCCCGGTTTTTACTTTTATATCAAGTTGGAATTAGTCGACAAGAGATACAGTGATAGCATCACCCTCTTTAGTCACTTTAGCGACTCCCTTGCCTGTTAGGCCTTTCATCGCTACATCCCATTTCTTTCCGCTTAGTCCAGCTTTTCCTTTCAGATCAGCGATAGCCACTGGAGACTCTGCTTTCAGCAATTCGAAGATGCCTTTTTCTTCTTCAGTCATTTCCACCTGCTTTTTCTCAGGTCTCATCTGAGGGAAGAACAATACCTCCTGAATAGTGGTATTATTTGTCAACAACATAGTCAAACGATCAATACCAATACCCAAACCTGAGGTTGGAGGCATTCCATATTCCAAGGCACGAAGAAAATCCTCGTCCATCGCCATCGCCTCGTCGTCACCACGCTCAGCCAATTTCAACTGATCTTCAAAGCGCTCACGCTGATCGATAGGATCGTTCAATTCAGTATAGGCATTTGCGATTTCTTTTCCATTAACAAATAGCTGCAAACGCTCCACCAAACCTGGCTGAGTTCGACGCTTTTTCGCCAAAGGCGTCATCTTCAATAGGATAATCCGTGATGTAAGTTGGCTGGATCAAATTAGCTTCCACCTTCTCACCGAAGATCTCATCCACCAATTTGCCTTTGCCCATCGTGGCATCGGTCTGCAATGCCCATCTCAGCGCAAACCTTACGAAGACCTTCCTCATCCATTTTGCTCACGTCGATACCTGCATATTCCTTAATGGAATCATGCATAGTCAATCTTCTGTATGGACCAGCAAATTCAATTTCATTATTACCTACTGTGATTTTGGTTTTGCCGTGAATCTTTTCAGTTACCTGCTCGATTAGCTCTTCCACCATTTCCATCATCCAGATGTAGTCTTTATAGGCCACATAGATTTCCATGGAAGTGAATTCAGGATTGTGCGTGCGGTCCATGCCTTCATTTCTGAACATTTTCCCAAAAACTCATACGCCCCATCAAATCCACCTACGATTAATCTCTTCAGGTATAGCTCATTCGCAATTCTCAGGAAAAGTGGCATATCCAGAGTATTGTGATGCGTATCAAATGGACGCGCTGCAGCCCCACCATGCACAGCTTGCAGGATTGGGGTCTCTACTTCCAGCCATCCATGATCATCAAAATAGCGACGCATCTGAGTGATAATTCGTAGAGCGAGTAATAAAGGTCTTCTTCACCTCAGGATTCACTGTCAAATCCACATAACGCTGACGGTATCTCATCTCAGGATCAGTAAATCCATCGTGCACATTGCCGTCTTCGTCTCTTTTCACCACCGGAAGTGGCTTTCCAGATTTAGAAAGCACGGTCAACTCAGTTACGTGAAGAGAAATCTCTCCAGTCTGCGTAGTGAAAATATAGCCTTTCAGCCCTAAGAAATCACCAATTCCCAGGAAGCTCTTTGAAAACTGTATTATATAAGGTCTTGTCTTCGCCTTCGCAAATATCATCGCGACGAACGTAAAACTGTAATCTGCCAGTAGCGTCTTGGATCTCGCCAAAGGAAGCTGAACCCATGATCCTACGGCTCATCAATCGACCTGCTATTGAAATGCTCTTGTAGTCATTCTTGCGATTTTCATAGTTACGATGAATATCCTCGGTGGTGACATTGATCGGAAACGCCTCAGCTGGATAGGGATTGATCCCTAGCTTCATCAGTTCTTCCCGATCTTTACGTCTTTCTATTTCCTGTTCGCTCAAAAGTTGCATTTGTCTTGATTTGAGATTTGTTGTCTATATTATTGTTGGGTGTCGGATTGAGCCGATACCCGGTGTTCGTCAGAACCTTGTCCCTTTTGCCACCTTTTCACTTTCTACCTCACACTTTTCACTTTACTTGGCAAACATCGGTCACCCGACATCGGACATCAAGCCTTTTATTTCTCCTTCTTCCTTCTCTCCACTTCTTTCTTGATCATCGAAAACTCGCGACTGCTTTGACCAGCTATACTGGAGTTCTCCAGAAGTCATCTACGGATCAGGTAAGGCATTACCTTTTTCCACAGGTCCATAAGGCACGTATTTCAAAACCCGATAACCTGCATCTGCTCGATAAAAGGAAATATTATCACTCATCCCATAAAGCTGAGCAAAGAAAACACGGTCAGACTTTTTGTCAATTCCATACTTTTCGATCAGCTCAACTACGAGATCGTTACTTGCTTCATTATGCGATCCACTTACTTAAGTATACTCCATTAGCAATGCAAAACTCCACACCTAGATTATAGTCCGTATCAGTAGCCGATTTGCTAGGTTGAATAGGACTAGGATAGCCCATTTCTTCCGCTCTCTCTGCCTCTTTCTCCATGTATGCACCACGTACCAACTTAGCTCCTAAAAGAAACCCAAGTTCATCTGCCAAAACTTTAGCTTCCTTCAATCTCCCCAGCATGTCGTGGCGATACATCTGATATGTATTATATACCACACATCTTTCCTTATTGTATTTCTCCATGGCTTCATAGGTCAGCGTGTCGACCACATCTTGAAACCATGACTCTTCTGCATCGATCAAGATCTTCAATCCTAAATCATAAGCAGTTTTGCAAAGTAGATCCACTCGGGCTTTACAACGCTCATACGCCTGATATTCGGCTGGAACGAGAGCCTCACCTGCTTGGATTTTGATCAGAATATGATAATCTCCCAAACCGGTAACCTTAATTACTCCAAAAGGCATATAATCAGTCTTGGCAGACTCCACCATCGTTTGGCGGATTTCCTCACAGGTTTTATCAAAACTCTCTTCGTCGCCTTTTCCCTCCACGGAGTAGTCCAGAATCGACTCCACTCCAAATTTGGCAAGACTTTTACAATCTTCGATAGTTTCTGAGATTGTTTCACCCCCACAGAAATGCCCAAACATAGTTTGCTTCATAATACCTTTGATTGGCAAATGAAGCGCAAAACCGATTTTGGTCAGTGCAATCCCCATATCTGAGACAAATTTATTGTTCAACATGGCAAAGACTAAATGCATTTTCTTCAGTTCTGCGTCACTTTTTGAGGCAAAGGCAACTTTTAAGTTGTCAAAAGAAATAGTGGGTTTGGCGGGCATATTCCAGAAATAAAGCTGCAAAGATATCAAAAAAACTGCTTTTGGGTTGGTCTTGTCGGGATGATTGAACCAGTGAAAAGCGACTGTATTGTAGGCGTTCAGAGACTCAAGAAAAGCAATTGCTTGTTTCCTTATGTGATTCATTGCAAGTAAAAGTAAAATTTTACCCAGACGTTCTTATTCTTTCTAAAACCAATATCCTTTCTCCTTAAACCCTGCCAGCATTTTTAAATTATTCCAAAAAATATTTTACAGCTCTAAATAGAAGTATTTTCATATAAGTCAAAATATAATTCCGAAAGCACTGAGTATTTTGTCAAGATTTAGAAATATTCAACAAATCACCTGAATCTTTGCCGATTAAATAATACCTGTGGCAAAAAATTAATTTTGATTTTTAAAAATCACCACTTTACATTTGGCACATGTTAAACACAGCAGCGACATATTTTAGCTTCTTTTACTTTTTACTTTCGAAGACAAAATCGAATCGGAGTTGTGTATTGCCTTGCCTAAACTTAGAAACAAAATATAACACATAAAGCCCGATTCGAAAGAGTCGGGCTTTTTTCATTTAAAGCTCAGTATGATGAAAGAACACAAGCAAATCAAAGACTGGGGCCTAGGACTAACAGGCCCAACAATTATCGCAGGACCTTGCTCCGCTCGAAGCTCCAGAACAAATCGAACAGATTTGTATCGAGATGAAGGAAAATAATGTCATCCCTTCTATGTTTCGAGCAGGAATCTGGAAGCCTCGAACTTCGACCAAGGAAGCTTCGAAGGCATCGGGGAAGAAGGATTGAAGTGGATGGAGATCGTTCGTCACCACTTGAACATTCCGATCACGGTAGAAGTAGGAAATGCAGCTCATGCTGAAATCGCCCTTAGAAATAATGTAGACGTGGTTTGGGTAGGCGCTAGAAACTACTGTCAACCCATTTGCAGTTCAGGAAATTGCTGATGCATTGGCAGGTTCTGATATCCCAGTGATGGTGAAAAATCCGATGAATCCAGATCTAGATCTTTGGATGGGGGCTTTGGAAAGATTCCATGCCGTAGGACTTACTTAAGTTAGCTGCGATTCACAGAGGATTCTCTGATGCATACGACAAGAGATTCAGAAACAAACCAAACTGGTCTATGCCAATGCACTTGAAGCGCGTTTGGACTGGAATGGAAGTAATCAACGATCCTTCTCACATCGTTGGAAAGAAGGAGATGGAATTCTTGAAATCTCCCAGAAGGCAATGAACTTCGGTTTGGATGGTTTGATGATCGAAACTCACCACGATCCGGACAAAGCTTGGTCTGATGCTAAGCAGCAAGTGACTCCAGCACGATTGAAAGAAATTCTATCTGCTATAGATTTCAAAAAACCAATGGAATCTGAGCAGCCAAGTGAGCGTCTGAACGACTTAAGAAGGGCTGTTGACCACATGGATGATCAATTGTTGGATATCCTTCAGGAGAGATTTGCAGTGATCGATCAAATCGGTGCGCATAAAAGAGAGCATCATCTATCCGTATTTCAGTCTGATCGCTGGAAAGATGTGATGGAGAGCCGTACTCAAAAAGGCGTTGCAAAGAATCTTAGCGAAAAATTCATGAAGGAGTTGCTTTATTGTATTCACGAAGAGTCAGTAAAGCGTCAAGAAAAGCAGCTAAGAGAAGCTGATCCAGTAAAAAAGTAAATTCATAATCACTGAGCTTTTAGTAAATCTGAGGGGAATATTTCTCCTCAGATTTTTACTCTAATTTTAAGTTCAGTAAAATTTCTTCTTCGTGAACTCAATTATCTTTTCTGAAAATGCATCTGTCGATTTGACTGCCGTACTCGGTGAGATCAAATTTTCAAGTCTTTTTATTCTGACAGATGAAAACACCAAGGAGCATTGCCTACCCTTGGTTGAAGAAGTTTTTCCTTCCAACACCACTTTTTATACGATTGATTCTGGTGAAAAAAACAAAACCATCGCTACCTGTATGAATATCTGGGCTGCGATGACCGAAGCGCAGCTTGACAGAAAAGCTCTTTTCATCAATATAGGAGGCGGCGTTTTGGGCGATATGGGTGGCTTTTGCGCCAGCATATACAAAAGAGGAATCCGTTTTATCAACATGCCTACTACCCTACTTTCCCAAGTAGATGCTAGTGTTGGCGGAAAATTAGGAGTGGATTTCGAAGGATTGAAAAATCACTTGGGCGTATTCGAATGAACCAGAAACGGTCATTGAAGCATCCGAATTTTTAAAAACTTTACCTCAGCACGAATTAAGATCAGGCTTTGCTGAGATTATCAAGCACGGTTTGATTCGAGATAAAAAATATTTCGAAAGCTTGGATTTTGACCACTGGGAAAAATCCTACTGGACTCCCTTAATCCATCATTCTGTGGAGATCAAAAAAGCCGTGGTCAAAGAAGATCCTAAAGAAGCAGGCTTGCGCAAAATCTTGAATTTTGGGCATACAATATGACATGCTTTTGAAACGTACTTTTTGGATGGACCTAGACATTTATTACACGGAGAAGCCATAGCAGTTGGAATGATTTGCGAAGCATGGCTTTCACACAAGAAATTAAACCTTTCGATGGCAGAAGTGGAGCAAATTCAAGCTGCCTTTTTGAATGTTTATGGCAAAATAGAAATCCTGAAAACTGACCTGCCTGCTGTCCTTGATTTCTGCCTGCAAGACAAGAAAAATGAAGGCAAAGAACTGATGTTTTCTTTACTCCGTTCGATCGGCGATTGCACTTATAATATTCCAATCACACGGGAAGAAATCCGGGAAGCAATCCATTATTACCAAAATTTACCTCAGACCTAATTACCAATATTTTGACTACTGAAACCAAGGAAACGATTCATCTGGCTCAGAAAACAGATTTTTCGGCTACACATATCCCCCTTCCGTCTTCGAAAAGTGAATCAAATAGAGTTCTTATAATTGATGCGCTGACAGAAGGCAAAAACGAACTCAGCAATCTCGCCGAGGCTCGTGATACGCAGACTATGATCTCCTTGCTGGAGAAAAACCCACCAGTTTTTGATGTCTTGGACGCTGGAACAACAATGCGATTTTTGACAGCTTATGCTGCCATCACCAATCAAAACAAAGTCATGACTGGAACTCCACGAATGTGTGAGCGTCCAATCGGGATTTTGGTAGATGCGCTACGAACTTTAGGAGCTGAAATTCATTATTTAGGTGTGGAAGGATACCCACCTATGGCAATTCATGGACTTTCTGAGCAGAAGAGCAATCAAGTAAAAATACGAGGGGATGTTTCCAGTCAATACATTTCTGCCATTCTCATGATCGCGCCTTTATTGCCTCAAGGCTTGGAACTCGAATTGGAAGGAAAGGTAGGATCGCGTTCTTACATTGAAATGACCTTGGATTCCATGTCTCAATTTGGGATCAGCTATGAATGGGTAGAAAATAAAATATCCGTTGCACATCAAGCATATCAACCAACCACGTTCGCAGTAGAAAGCGACTGGTCAGGCGCTGGATACTGGTTCAGCTTATTAGCCTGTGCTGATTCCGGAGAGCTATTTCTTTCTGGCTTGAAAGAAAATAGTCTTCAAGGAGACTCTGCCGTGGTGGAAATCATGGGGCAACTAGGCGTGAAAAGCACTTTTAAGGATGGTGGCGTCTTATTGGAAAAACAAGCAGTGAAAGGGTTAAGACATTGGGATTCACACATTGCCCAGACTTAGCGCAAACTATCGCTGTGACATGCGCGATTCTAGGACAAAACGCGACGTTCACAGGATTGGAAAGTTTGAAAATCAAAGAGACAGATAGAATCTACGCTTTGCAGCAAGAGCTGGCGAAGTTCAATGCAGACCTTCAGGAAATCGAACCGGAAGTTTATCAGGTGATTCCTTCAGTGACCATGCCTCCTGAAGTGAAAATACATACTTACGATGACCACAGGATGGCTATGGCTTTTATGCCTTTGATCACCAAGACGCGCGTAAGTATTGAAGATCCATCCGTGGTGAATAAATCTTATCCAAAGTTTTCCTTAAACACTGCCAGCTTGCAGGAATATCCATCGTCAGCCAATCATAAGGAGATTCTAAGCTCTGTAAAAATCATTGTGGGAAATCATAAAATTTTTGAAACTGAAAGACTTCTGCTCGTTCCTATATCAGTAGAGGATGCAGAATTCATTTATGAGCTTTTCAACCTGCCCACATTCATAGAAAACATAGGAGAAAGAAAATATCAAATCTGTGGACATGGCAAATATATATTTTAAATAATATGCTTCCTCAACTAGAAAAACTCGGTTATTCTACTTACACAATTGTCACCAAAAATAATCATACGAAAGTTGGAACATGTGGCTTGTACGATAGAGATGGATTAGAAGGCATAGATATTGGGTATGCGCTGTTGACAAAATTTGAAAAAAGAGGATATGCTTTTGAAGCCGCTGAAAAATTAAAAACACTTGCATTCACTGAATTTGGTCTTGAAAGACTGAGTGCTGTTACTTCTAAAAATAATTTGGTTTCACAAAAGCTATTGGAAAAACTGGGTTTGACTTTGACTGGAACGACCAAATTACCAAATAGTGAAGAGGAGTTATTTTTGTTTGAAAATAAAAGAGTTTTTAGTAAAATGAATAAACTTAAAATAGCCATTCAAGGAGTTCCTGGCTCTTTTCATCATCAAGTTGCTCTGCGCAATTTCGGTGAAGACATAGAAATCCTAGATTACACCACCTTCGAACCGGTAGCAAGAGCTGTAGCAAATGGCGATGCAGACTTTGCCGTGATGGCAATTGAGAACTCCATTGCCGGTGCGATTTTGCCAAATTATGATCTAATAGATCGCTATGGCCTGAGCATTCGAGACGAATATTACCTTCCTATTGGGCATCAATTTATGGCTCTTCCTGGCCAAACGATCGAGGATATTTCGGAAGTTCGTCCACCCATGGCTCTTTTGCAGTGCAAGGCCTTTTTTGCGCAGCATCCACATATCGCACTTAAAGAAGATACCGATACGGCTTCTGTAGCAAGAGATATCGCTGCCGGAAACTGGAAGGGAGTAGCTGCAATTGCTTCGAGTATAGCAGCTGAGATCTATAGAATGGAAATTATTGCGCCGGATATTCAGACGGTTAAAAGCAATTTTACCCGCTTTATTATCCTTCAGAAAGAATCAGTCGAAGCTGTTGAAGCTGTAAACAAAGCATCAATTAAAGTCACCATTCAAAATCAAAAAGGTGGGCTGGCGAAGTTGTTAACTTTCATTTCTGAAAATGGAATTGATTTAAGTAAAATTCAATCCATTCCAGTGATCGAAAAACCTTGGGAATATGCATTTTTCATCGATCTGGTTTTTGAAGATCAAACCGTCTTCACTCAGACAATTGAAGAAATTCGAAGTAGCTTTGGTGAAGTGAAAATTTTTGGGAATACCTAAGTAGAAAATAATGAAGGGCTTTGCAGATAGAGTGAGTAGTGTAGAGGAATATTACTTTTCCGCCAAACTACGTGAGGTGAATCAGATGATTGCTGATGGAAAACCTATCATTAACCTAGGAATTGGGAGCCCGGATTTGGCTCCTGACAAACTTGTGATAGATGCGCTCAAAAGCACAGCCGAAAATTCCCAAGCTCATGGTTACCAAAATTATCAGGGAATCCCGCAGCTCAGAACTTCCATTGCCTCCTTTTATTCAAGAGAGTATGGTGTCACCTTGGACCCTAACAAAGAAATTCTCCCTATGATGGGATCCAAAGAAGGAATCATGCATTTAAGCATGACTTTTTTGAATCCAGGAGATGAGGTATTAATACCAAACCCAGGCTATCCTACTTATACATCTGTCACAAATTTACTTGGAGCTACCCCAATTTTCTACGGAATTGACCTGACGAAATCGGGCCGACCGAACTTAGAAGAATTGGAAAATCAGGATCTAAGTAAGGTGAAACTTATGTGGATAAACTATCCTCATATGCCAACTGGCGCACCTGGAAACAAAGCTATTTTACAGGAGTTGGTAGCTTTTGCCAAAAAGCATCAAATCGTCTTGCTTCATGACAATCCTTACAGTCACATTTTGACGAAGGAGCCAATCAGTATTTTATCAATCCCTGAAGCTAAGGATGTTGCAATGGAATTGAATTCACTAAGTAAGGCTTTCAATATGCCAGGTGCGAGTCGGAATGCTTGCAGGTCGGGAAGACTGGATAGCAAAAGTCTTGAAGGTGAAAAGCAACATGGATTCCGGGATGTTTCTGGGAATTCAGAAAGGAGCAATAGCCGCTTTGAATTTAGGGGAAAGTTGGTTTTCGGATATTGAAAGCACTTACCAAAGCCGCAGAAAATTGGTGTGGAAACTTGCAGACAAGCTTAATCTGACCTACGACACCAATGCAGCAGGACTATTCGTCTGGTGCCAAGTGCCTGAAGGAAAGACGGCAGATCAGGTGGTTGACGAGTTACTTTATGAGAAAAACATATTCATAACTCCCGGAAAAATCTTTGGATCAGCCGGAGAAGGCTACGTTCGCTTTTCGCTATGTATGCCTGAGTTCAAGATTTGGGAAGCAATAAACAGGATTAAGTAATATCTTAACCGCAATTTTATTATTGGCTTAAATTTCTTTGGTTCATGGGCTGGAAGACCGAAGACAGGAGACCGAAGAGGCCTCAATACCAGAATTAAGCATATAATTAAGCTTTGAGAAGAGCAGAAAAAAATTAAAAAATAGACACATGAAAAAAATACATATTATCGGCTTAGGACTTCTGGGAGGCTCTTTTTCCTTGGCGGCAAAGGACAAATTTCCGGAGATTTTCATCACAGGAACTGATGCTGATGAGAAGAATTTGCAGGATGCATTGAATCTTGGAATTATCCAGGAAGCTAAAGATACCCCTGCTGCTGATACTGACATCGTTATTTTAGCAACTCCAGCAGATACCTTGGGAGATCTTCTACTCAAAACTCTGGATCAGGTCGGTGAAAACACTCTGGTTTTTGATGTGGGATCTACGAAAGCTAAACTTTGTGCCATGGTGGCTCAACACCCAAAAAGAAAGCAATACCTCGCCGCTCACCCCGATTGCCGGAACGGAGTATTCGGGACCAAAAGCAGCTTTTGGGGATTTGCTAGATCGCAAAGTCATGATCATCTGTGAGCTGGAACAAACTGACCTAAGTCTGAAAGAGAAAGCTTATGAGCTATTTGATGCTCTGAATCTAAAATTGAGATTTATGGATCCAGAGGAGCATGACCGCCACTTGGCTTTTGTGTCTCACCTTTCGCATATTTCTTCTTTTATGCTGGGCAAAACTGTCTTGCAGAAAATGGCAGATGAGAAAAACATCTTCGATATGGCGGGTTCTGGCTTTGCCTCCACAGTTCGACTAGCGAAGTCAAGTCCAGCAATGTGGTCACCTATTTTCACTGAGAACAAAGACAATATCTTATCTGCACTGGATGGATACATCTCCAATTTGAGCGCTTTCCGCGAAAAAATTGCCGCAAGCGACGGGCAAGGACTGTCTGATGATATGACTGAAATCAATAAAATTGGAGATATTCTGGATCTGGAGAAGTAAATCGATTTCGGGGTTCCGATGTATGATTTCGGATTTTAATCAACGCCATTTGAAAGTTCAAGTGGCGTTTTTTTTTAACTATGAGTACGCTGAGTTTTTCCTGGAGGGTGCAAGAAAGTTGATCACCGGACTATTATAATAACCATTCCAAATTCAGTAATTTGAACTCCATAAAACGACCCAATCCTATGAAATCCTTTTTCACGCTAGCATTTCTCCTTATTGCTGTA
>NZ_JBVVUG010000006.1:0-117129 GCF_055809615.1 Algoriphagus sp. 10J20-15 | reverse complement strand
AGGCCCGGACAAGTTGGGAACTTATTAATTAGAGGTCAAAATTCTCTAAGCGGATCCAACAGCCCATTAATTGTTTTAGACGGTATAATTTTTAGTGGAAACCTCAATGATATTAGTCCACGGGATATTAAATCCATGGAGATTTTGAAAGATGCGAGTTCAACAGCCATTTATGGTTCAAGAGCTGCCAATGGTGTTATTTTAATAACTTCCAAAGGAGGAACTACCGAGACTCCTTCCATTAGTCTTACTAGTTATACTGGTATTTCTGAATGGGCTTCTGAACTGAAATTACTTAGTCCTGAAGGTATATTCAAAGAAGACTTGATTGGAGAACTCAATCTGGATTGCCGTCTGACCCGAATTCCATTTCCAATTACTTATCAACTACTGAAGCTGAAAATTTGGAGAATGGGAAATCAATAAACCCATGGAAGAAATTTCCCAACAAGGAAAAACTAGCTCTATAGATCTCAATATTTCCGGTAGATCTAAAGCCACAAACTATTTCATTTCAGCTTCAATGAGTGATGATAAAGGACTGATCTATGATGATAATCAAGAGAAGCACATTTCGAGCTAACATCACCACTACTATAAAACCTTGGCTACAAATAGGTACGAATACTATGTTTTCACACAGGGATCTTTCTGGAGTGAGTGCGAGTATCCGAGATGCATATCGGATTAGTCCACTTGGTACTATGTATTATGAGGACGGTTCACCAACCCAATTTCCAGTTCCTGATGAGCAAGCAGCTGCCAACCCAATGCGGACATCTTTGCTATCTGATGATGGTACGAAAAACGGGAAAATCTGTTTAGCAATTTTTTTGCTCAGGTGGATGCTCCCTTCCTAAATGGTCTTTCTTACCGTGTGAATTTCTCTCCTAGTTTCCAGTGGAACCACGCTTATAATTTTATGCATCAAGATAAAAATGTATCGTTCAACAACACATCTGCAAGAAAGCTTAATGAAAGACAATACAATTGGGTGCTAGAAAATATAGTAACGTACAGTAAGGCGATTGGTGAAAATCATAATTTTGACGTCACCCTGCTTTTTGGGAGAAATCACGTAGAAGCGGAATCGACACTTGCTTCGGGAGAACAGTTTAATGTGGATGTTTTAGGGTATAATAACCTAGGGCTTGGAGAAATACAGCGTATAAGTTCCTCAGCTTATGCTGTGGATATGGTCTCCTATATGGCAAGAGTTAATTACCAATTTAAAGGGCGTTATTTATTGACGCTTACAGCCCGAAAGGATGGTAGCTCTGTTTTCTCTGTAAATAATAAGTACGCCACCTTTCCATCTGGTTCCTTAGCGTGGATGACTGTTACAGATGAAGGATTCATGAGAGATCTGGAATTTTTTGATATGCTTAAATTAAGAGCTTCTTACGGTGCGGTGGGGGTAATCAAGCAATAGAACCGTATCAGTCACTTACTTTATCTTCCACTAATCGATATGTCTTTGGGGATGGAGGAAGCAGCAGCTTAGGGGTGGTAACATCTACTTTAGGTAATGATGACCTTACATGGGAGACTACCAAAACAGCAAATTTTGCGGTAGATTTTGAACTTTTCCAACGTAGAATTGCAGGTACTATAGAGTATTATAATAGTAATACAGAAAACCTTTTGGTAAGACGTAATATCCCGGTTATGAATGGCTATACAAGTATTTTAACCAACGTGGGTGAAGTCAACAACAGAGGAATTGAGGTATCATTATCAACTGACAATGTCAGGCATCAAAGCTTCAATTGGAGTACTGACTTTACCTTTTCCCATAATCAAAATAAAATAGTCCATCTGTTCAATACGGACTTGGATGGAGATGGGCGTGAGGATGATAATATTGCAAACAGCTGGTTTATCGGGAATCCGATCAATTCATATTATGACTATGAATTTGATGGTATCTATCAAGAAGGGGATGACGATATTCCTGCAGGTTCGCAACCTGGTTTTGTTAGAGTAAAAGATTTGAATGGAGATGGTAAGATTAATACCGATGATCGTACAGTAGTTGGGTCAGGGAATATCCCAAAGTTCCAGTTCGGTTTGAGAAACAACTTTAGTTATAATAATTTCTCCCTTTCAGTTTTTGTTAATGCTATGCAAGGCTGGATTGCTCCGTTCAATCTGATCAACCCGTTAGTACCTGGACGCAGTTTGGGACAATATGATGCGGGATGGTGGACAGCTGAAAATCAATCTAATACAAGGCCTTCCCTAGTATATTCTAATCCTCTTCAGACTAATTGGTATGCTAGTAGAGATTTTATCCGACTTAGGGATGTGACTTTCTCTTATGACTTTAGTCAATCGATGCTTGATAAATTGAAAATCAACGGGTTGAAAGTCTACATGACAGGCAAGAATTTAGGGGTCATTACAGATTGGTTGGGCACAGATCCAGAAAACGGCGGTGCTTATACTAGCGAGCAGGGTAGCGATAATCTATATCCAATGCCGAAAACATTTTTGATTGGACTGAATGTCTCATTCTAATTCTTTCTTCTTAATCTTTAATGACTAGACAAATGAAAATATATAAAAACACTAGTAAGGGAATTAAGTTCTTGGGAATATGTTTCCTGACCTTACTTTTATCCTGTAACGATGATTTCTTATTTGAAGAACCACTTTCTTCTTTAAGTGCAGATAACACTTTGGTGTCCGTGGCTGGATTTGAAACTTACATGACAGGGCTGTCCTGGGCAGCCAGAGAAGAGTATTCTCAGGACGATAATACCTTTTTCATTACCAATTTTCCTGGAACTGATGTAGGGGAGGATGCAGGAGCAGAATACTTCACTTATAGAAATTGGATATCCTATTTAACTTCTGTAACCCCTGAGGTAAATAGAAATTGGAACTGGGCATATGGAACCATGTTGCCACAAGCCAATACCGTTATAGTTTACGCCAATAAAGAAGAGAATAATGGCATTTGGGTAAATGAAGCTCAGAAAAATGCATTGATAGCAGAAGCTAAATTTTATAGAGCGTATACGCATAACTTTCTGGCGAACCTTTATGGGGATGTTCCTATAGTAGATACTATTCTCAATGTTCCAAAATATGACTACGTTAGAGAAGAGCGTCAAAAGGTATATGAATTTGCGAAAAAAGATTTAGAGTTTGCTGCCAATTGGTTGCCCTCAGCTGATCAAACTAAACCAGGAAGGATTAGTAAAGGTGTAGCAAACCATTTACTTACAGAGATATATATTAGTTTGGGCGAATTTGATAAGGCCATCGAGAGTGCTTCTCGTGTGATTGATTCAGGGGAATATAAGTTGATGACTTCTCGATTCGGAACTAGTCAGGATCAACCTGGAGATGTTTTCTCTGACTTATTTAAGGATGGAAATTTCAATAGAAGTTCAGGCAATATGGAATCACTATATGTTTGGCAATTCGAGAGTTTCACCGCCGGAGGAGGAGGTACCCGTGATGGCAATCAGGCTGTAAGAAATTTTGGGCCTTTCTTCGTCAAAATAACTGATCCAAATGGAATGCCTAATGTACCGACGAATGAAATGGGTAGAGGTGTAGGTCGAGTTCGAGGTACTATTTATAGTCTGTACGAAATTTGGAATGATGAAAATGATATTAGGAATTCGGAATTTAATATGCGTAGGGATTTTTATTTTAATAACCCAAAATCCCAGTATTTTGGACAATTAGTCCCACAGAGAACAGCTGCAGAAGATACACTTAGAAGTATGTATTCATACCCCCGTAAAATTGAAGGGGAGCCATGGAATTTGAATAATACATCAGGCCGAACTTCTAAAGATGTGTATGTATACAGACTTGCTGAGACATATTTACTTAGAGCTGAAGCCTATTTTAGGAAAGGTGATGTCAGCAAAGCTGCTGAAGATATAAATGCTTTAAGAAGTCGCGCTAAAGCCAAATTAATATCCGGAAACGATTTGTCTTTAGACTTAATTTTGGATGAAAGAGCCCGCGAACTATTGTTTGAAGAACCTAGAAGGCGTACCCTAATCAGAATGGGCAAGCTGGTAGAGAGAGTACGAAAATATGGGCTTTTGGAGAGCTCGCGTAATACCATCCAGGATTACAATGGTCTTTGGCCAATTCCTCAGGTAGCAATAGATGCTAACCTTGGTGCGGATTTGGAACAAAACCCTGGCTATTAATCTATTTAACTTATGACTTCCAAAATGCGCAATTTAATAGCGGCCTTATTTGTTATGCTGATCCCAGTTTTGGGATCAGCACAGCAAATTCCCAATGATATCACTGGTAAATATTATTTACCTCCTATGGCTAAACCTGGAGAAGGAGGCTTGATTAAGTCTGAGTTGATATATCAACTTGATAATAGACCTACTCCTCAGGTACACGCTTCAACTCTAATAGAAACTCCAGAAGGTATTGTTTCTGCTTTTTTTGGAGGAACTCACGAAAACAACCCTGATGTAGGAATTAGAGTTTCCCGCTTGATAAATGGAGAGTGGAGCTGGCCTGAAGAAATAGTGAATGGTATACAAAATGATACCCTTCGATATCCTTGCTGGAACCCTGTTTTATTTCAACCAGAAGGGAAGCCTTTAATGCTGTTTTATAAAGTTGGACCTAGCCCGACAACGTGGTGGGGAATGCTTATTGTATCAGAAGACAACGGCAAAACCTGGTCAAAACCACAAAAACTTGGGGAAGATCCTACAATCGGTCATATAATAGGTCCTGTAAAAAATAAGCCTGTTCAACTTGCGTCTGGCAGAATTATCAATCCTACTAGCCTGGAATACATAATAAATGATGACGAACAGGATTGGAAAGTATATTTTGAACTAAGTGATGATGGAGGTGAAACTTGGAGAATGATTGGGCCAGTTCATGACGGGGTAAAATTTGATGCAATCCAACCAAGTGTTTTGAGCTATTCTGATGGAAGAATTCAGGCGATTTCCAGAACAAAGCAAGATGTCCTTTCCCAGATTTGGTCTGAAGATGAAGGTGAAACTTGGGGAGAAATGACTGCATTAGATTTACCAAATCCCAATTCTGGGACCGACGCAGTTACATTGAAAGATGGGCGACAGCTATTAGTTTACAATCACTCCACCAAAGAGGGTAATCAGCCAAAAGGCAGAAACATTCTGAACCTTGCTATATCAGAGAATGGAAGAGACTGGAAGCCAGTATTGACCTTGGAGAATATTCCTGTTGAAGATGGATATGCCTATCCTTCTATAATTCAGGCATCAGATGGGTTGGTCCATATCACTTATACTTACAACAGAAGGTCTGTAAAGTATGCAGTAGTCGATCCAAGTAATTTTTAAATTAGAAATTAACCAGAAATGATAATGCGATATTTAGTAGGAATAGTAACACTTACTGTATCTTCAATAATAGCGGTAATAACCCCCACACAAGCTCAATCTGATAAGTTTATCGAACATAAAGTGATTTTTAAAGAAGAGGGGCAATATGCAGGATGGCCAGCAAATCATGGAATATCGAATTGGGGAGATGAGATATTGGTAGGTTTTGTTAAAAGCATCATTTAAGCAAACTCAACCAGGGCCTCCACACCGACCACCCTAATACTGCAGAAAATCAGTATGCCAGAAGTTTTGATGGAGGAGAGACATGGGAGATCAATGATGCCTATTCTATGGGGCAAAAAGCTTGGGGGCATGACAATAATATAAGTGCTGCTAGAGCTGAAACTCCAAAAATCTTACTGGAATCTATGCCAGATTTTACATCTGAGGGTTTCCTTTTGACCTTTTTAAGACATAATAATCACGATGGTCCTAGTCATTTTTATTATTCTGAGGATAAAGGAAACCAATGGGATGGACCTTATGTGTTTCCAAATATGGGGACATCTGGGTTAGCAAATAGAACCGATTACCATGTTGAGGGAAGACAAACGTTGAGCGCTTTTGTAACAACTGCAAAATCTAACTCAAAAGAGGGAAGAGTTGCCTTTGTGAGAACACAGGATGGAGGTCTAAATTGGAATTTGGTTTCATGGATTACCGCTGAGCATGGAGGATTTGATATCATGCCTTCTTCTATCAAATTAGATGAAAATACGTGGTTGACCACAATTAGAACTAGGTACGAAAATGGTCAAAATTTGATTTCTAGTTATGTTTCAAATAATAACGGGAACTCTTGGAGTAGATTAGTAGACCCTGTGTCAGACACAGGTACAGGTGGATCTCCACCTGCATTGGTCAAATTGAAAGATGGTAGATTGGCGTTAGGCTATATACACAGAAGCGAATTTGGATCTAGAGTTCATGTCCGTTTTAGTGCAGATAATGGAGAATCTTGGGGAGATGAAATTATATTGAGAAGTGGAGATGGTGCTAACAAAGACGTAGGTTACCCTCGGATGATTCAGAGAGAAGATGGGAAGTTGTTGATTATTTATTATTGGAATAATGTCAATACAGATGGAGCAGAGCCATATAGGTATATCGCAGCAACTTTATTTGACCCAGAAGAGTGGAAATAGATTCTAAAGGGAGAGTTGATAGGCATGTTTATTTTGTTTAAACGTGAATTAAGTAAATAAAATATTTTAAAAATCGATTTTGACTTTATAACCAATCTGGTTCTACTACCTACCAATTTTGGTAGTCAATTTGAATATTTAAAAGTATATAGAAGACTTATTATCCTTCTAAGTTTACTTTTTTCAACGGTGCAATGCAGTCCCCCAAATTCAACTATGACAAGTAATTCCAATGAAGGTTCAATTGAAAATCTTCAGGTAATCCAATTGACAAAAAATACTAATGGGCACTTTTTAAACCAGCGACAGGCATTTTCTCCAGATGATGAATATTTAGTCTTTGACAATAGAAATGATGATTCCAAGATAGGCGAAAATGGAAGTATTCAACTTGTTCATCTTGCTACAAAGCGCGTGGAAACAGTTTATAACCTGCCTAATCAATCTGCTTATGGTTCCTGGTGCTGGGGCGGTTTCATTTCATCCTTCAAAAAAAGAAATTGTTTTTATCAATGGTCTGAATAATGCATCCGAGGGTACCCCATATGGATTTACAAGGCGCATTGCTATGCAGGTAAATCTTGAAAATGATAATGAATTCTCTCCCTTAGAGGCAAGGGATGTGGTGCCTCCCTTTACTCAGGGGGCTTTGCGTGGAGGTTCTCATGCTTATTCCTATAGCTCAGACGGCCAAATAATTAGTTTCACTTATAATGATGCCGTATTAGCAGAGGAGTCATTATCCAATCCTAAAGTACATGATTTAAGAACTGTAGGTGCATTTCTACTCGGCAAGCGCATATCTATTTTAGGTGAAAACAATGAAGAGAATTTTGACGGGAATGGATTTGCTTTTTTGCTTGCAGAAGTAACCCTTAATCCCAAGCAGGATCAGATGAAATAAGTAAAGCTTACGAAGAATGCTGGGTTGGAGATGCTGGCTATACTAAGCCGGATGGAACCATTCAAAAGCGTGCAATGGCTTTTTTGGGAGATGTGATTTCTGAATCAGGCGAGAAAGTAACGGAAGTATTTATAGGCGATATACCAGATGACATACATAGTATGATAAAAACAGTGAGCGCAGGAAGCAAGACAGAGTCTGCCTTCCATTCCAGCTGGAGTGATGCAGCGGAGACTAACTTTCTCAGCAGACAATAAGTATCCGGGAGTCCAAGGTCCTAGACAGTGGTTAAGGAGTTCTCCTGATGGAAGCGCTATCTATTTCTATCAAAAGGATGATGCTGGAATAGTTCAGATATATTCCGTATCACCTTCAAGTGGAAAAATAGCTGCTGTCACAAGTAATGATTTTTCTGCGGATACGGATTTTTCTCTTAGTTCAGATGGGAACTACTTGGCCTATGGGTCAAAGGATAAACTATATATCACAAAGGTTGATGATGGTTCTACTAGACTTATAGCATCATCTCGTGAAAATAGTTTATCACTAAGTAATATTAATTGGTCAAACCAGGGCCACAAAATCGCTTACAACAGAAAAGTTGGGATGAATGGCGAGGCTTTTTATCAAATTTTCACACTAGATCTTTCAAACCTATTAAACAAGTAGTATGTCGTTACTTTCAACATTAAATTCGCCTTTAAAAGGTATTGTACCACCGATGGTTACCCCCTTGAACGCTGATGGTTCTTTGGATACCACATCGGTTAAGAAACTGATTGAACATCTTATTTCCGGCGGAGTTCATGGTATTTTTATCTTGGGAACTACCGGTGAATTCTCTGGTTTGAGTTATCAAACACGCAGAAATTTAATCACTCAAACATGTAGTCAAGTTGCCGGGAGAGTTCCGGTACTCGTAGGCATAACAGATGTATCCATTGAAGAGAGTATAGCTTTGGCTGAGTTCTCAGCTAAAGCGGGTGCTAATGCTGTAGTAGTAGCACCTCCTTTTTACAATAATATTGACCAAAAGGAATTGATTCAATATTACCTTCAATTGGCAGATGCGATATCCATTCCTATGTTTCTCTACAATATGCCATCTCATACTAAACTGACTATTGAGATGGATACCGCTGTTAGATTAGCAGAACATCAGCGCATTATTGGTTTGAAAGACAGTTCTGCCCATGCAGTTTATTTCCAGTCCTTGTGCTATGCATTTAGAGATCATAAAGACTTTGTGCTAATGGTAGGGCCCGAAGAAATGATGGCAGAAACAGTTTTGATGGGAAGTGACGGAGGAGTGTGTGGTGGAGCCAATATGTTTCCTCAACTCTATGTACAACTCTATGATGCTGCTGTAAATAGGGATTTTGAGAAGATTTTTGAATTGCAACAGCGAGTAATGGAAATTAGCCAAAACATTTACCAGGTAGGTGGGTACAAATCCAGTTACATGAAAGGGCTCAAAACAGCACTATCATTTATGGGGCTTTGCCAGGCTGAGTTTGCTGCTCCACTTTATCCTTTTTCTCCCGAAGAAGCTGAAAAAGTAAAAGTAATTTTAGCTAAGCTTAAATTAGGTCTGAAGCTCGATTTGGTTTAATCGCGCACTTTTTCATAGGGAAATTAAAGTTTCTCTGCTTTCCCAAACCCAAACCCAAAATACCTTCCCACAAATGGATTTACCTATCATCGATTTAGTAGTATTTCTTGTTTACATGGCTGCTATTGTCTTGTTTGGAATTTCCTTTTCCTTCAAGAAAAGAACTGCCTTAGAATACACCACAGGAGGAGGCCGACTTCCGAGTTGGGCGATCGGCATGAGTATATTTGCCACTTTCGTCAGCAGTATTAGTTTCTTGGCTTTACCTGGAAATGCCTACCTGTCCAATTGGAATGGATTTGTGTTTAGTCTTTCTATTCCATTGGCCGCATTTTTTGCTGTCAAATATTTTGTCCCACTTTACCGAAACCTGAAGAGTGAATCAGCCTATTACTACTTAGAAACACGTTTTGGTTCCTGGGCCAGAGTATATGCTTCCATTTGTTATTTGTTAACACAGTTAGCTAGAATGGGAGCAATAATGTATTTGTTGGCTTTGCCTATGAATGCCTTATTTGGCTGGAGCATTCCTTTGATTATCATTTGTACAGGAATAAGTGTAATGGTATATGCCATGCTAGGAGGCATAGAGGCGGTAATCTGGACAGATGCGATTCAAGGAATTGTCCTGATTGCGGGAGCCTTGCTTTGTCTTGGAGTAATTCTATTTTCTATGCCAAATGGCCCTGGAGAAGTGATTACTATAGCAGCAGAAGCTGATAAATTTAGTTTGGGTAGTTTTAAATTCAATTTTGTGGAATCAACCTTTTGGATGATTTTAATCTACGGACTGTTTATCAATCTTCAGAATTTTGGGATTGACCAAAGTTATATTCAACGCTACATCACGGCCAGAACTGAGAAAGAAGCGATAAAATCTCCACCTGGTTTGGGAGTTTGCTCTATGTGCCCGTTTCCTTGCTGTTTTTCTTTATAGGAACTGCTTTGTTTTCTTATTATCAGGCATTTCCAGAACTGCTTCCTGCTGAATTGCATCTCGCTGAGAATGCAGATAAAGTATTTCCTTATTTCATCGTTTCGGGACTTCCTTCAGGAGTAACTGGGATTTTGATTGCCTCCATTTTTGCGGCAGGTATGAGTACTGTATCTACGAGTATCAATAGTTCAGCTACCGTTTTTCTTTCAGATCATTATAAAAAATACCTCCATAAAAACACCACAGAGAAACAGTCAATGCGAGTGTTGCTGATTAGTTCTTTCGTGATGGGGGGATTGGCGATTGTTGTAGCCTTGGCTTTCAACGGAGTTACCAGTGCATTGGAAGCTTGGTGGGCGCTTTCATCAATATTTAGCGGAGGTATTCTAGGCTTGTTTTTACTTGGATTTGTAGTAAAGAAAGCTTCCAGTAAGGCGGCGGCAATCGGAGTACTTTGTGGCGTTGTGGTCATCGGATGGATGAGCCTTTCTCCGGTTCTATTTAATGGAACCAGCCTGGAAGGATTTCAAAATACATTGCACACCAACCTCACAATCGTAATGGGAACCTTGACGATTTTTATTGTGGGATTCCTACTTACTGGCCTTTTTTCAAAAAATAACAACATAAGCTCATGAGTAACTATGTAATAGGTCTAGATTATGGGACAGACTCCGTCCGTGCCATATTGGTAGCTACAAGTAACGGGGAAGTCATATCCAGTGCTGTTTATACTTATCCACGCTGGCAAAAACGACTTTATTGCGAGGAGCAAAGCAATCAATTTAGGCAACATCCGCTGGATCATCTTGAAGGCTTAGAATTTACTATTTCTGCTATAGTCAAAGAATCAGGAATTCATAACTCCCAGATCAAAGCGATATGTGTGGATACTACGGGGTCATCTCCCATGCCAGTAGATGCAAATGGAGAATCCTTAGCCTTAAGCGAGGAATTTGCTGAAAATCCTAATGCGATGATGATCTTATGGAAAGATCATTCAGCCATACCGGAAGCTGAGGAAATTACCCACCTGGCAAAGACTTGGGGTGGAGAGGATTTTACAAAATACTCCGGTGGAATCTATTCCTCTGAATGGTTTTGGGCTAAAATTCTTTCTATTGGTCGAAAAGATAAGGAGGTCAAAAATGCGGCAGTTTCTTGGGTGGAGCACTGTGATTATATCACCCGAGTGCTTACAGGTACAAGTTTGGGGACAATGAAAAGAAGTCGATGTGCAGCAGGCCATAAAGCGATGTGGCATGAAGACTGGGATGGGCTTCCTCCCAAAGAATTTTTAACCTTATTGGATCCACAATTGGCTGAATTAAGAGATAATATTTCCTCGCAAACCTTTACTTCAGTTGAATCAGCTGGGACTATCTCCCAGGAGTGGGCAATAAAATTAGGGTTATCCGAAAATACGGTAGTGGCAGTGGGGATCATTGATGCACACGCAGGTGCTATTGGAGCAGGTATCACTGAAAACACATTAGTTAAAGTAATAGGAACCTCTACTTGTGATATGTTAATAGCCTCTGAAAAAGCTTTAGGAAAACATTTAGTAAGAGGTATTTGTGGTCAGGTTGATGGGTCTATAATGCCTGGCTATTATGGCTTGGAAGCAGGGCAGGCCGGATTCGGAGATGTTTTAGCCTGGTTTTGCGAGTTTTGTTCTTAAACCTAGTATGAATATCATACAAAGGAGTAATTGTATAAATGAGGAGACAAAAAGGATTCTTATGGATGAATTACAGGATTCTATGCTTTCAAATTTGTCAGGAGAAGCAGAAAAATTGAAAGGATTCTCACAGGATATACTCGCGTTGGATTGGATAAACGGGAGGAGGTCTCCAGATGCTGATGAATCTTTAAAAGGCGTTCTCGCAGAACTCACCATGGGAACTAGTGCTGCACAGGTATTTAAGGGATTAGTGGAATCTCTTTGTTTTGGTTCTAAGCGTATTATTGACAGGTTTGAAGAGGAAGGATTGCTGATTGAGGAAGTTATAGCTATAGGTGGAGTAGCTAATAAATCGTCATATGTAATGCAGACTATGGCGGATATTTTGGGGCGTACTATTAAAGTCACCGCTTCCACACAGACTCCTGCATTAGGAGCAGCGATGTATGCAGCCACAGCATCAGGATTAGTTAATTCTCTGGACGAGGCAATTGAGACTATGGGGCCTGGATTTGATGCCATTTACACCCCCAATATGCAATTTGAATCTGCCTATAAAATTAAATATGAGCAGTACAAGAAGTTAGGAGAGCTGGTAGAAGGAATGAAATTGTAATCACCGACTATGAGAATTTTAATATATAAGCTATTTAGTACATTTTATCTGTTAACCTTAATTGTCAGTTCCAGCTACGCTGAGGTTAAGTATGCCCTCACTATTTTCAGATAATATGGGGCTGCAACAAAAGATGACTGTTCCGATCTGGGGCTGGGCGAAACCCGACTCAAAAGTGACGCTTTCTGCGTCCTGGCTTGATGAGAGCCTCACGTTTGAGGCAGGTACAAATGGTGAATGGAGAACTAAAATTTCTACTCCTGAAGCTGGAGGGCCTTATACCATTACCATAAGTGATGGTGAAGATGAACATTAGATTAAAAATGTATTGGTTGGAGAAGTCTGGTTTTTATCAGGACAATCCAATATGGAAATGCCTTTCAAAGGATGTAAATCACAGCCCGTGGCCGGGGGTAATGATGCGATAGTAAAAGCAAATTCTGATCGAATACGGATGATTACTGTGCCCAGGAATGGAGAACTCACTTTGATGAATGACTTTAAAGGAGCTTGGGAGGTTTCTTCTCCTGAAGTGGTGTCTAATTTCTCTGCTATAGGGTGGTTCTTTGCTGAGGGATGAGGTAGTGATAATTAAGTACTAAAATATCGAGGTAATGGATCAATTGGCTTACAAATATTCGGAATTATTTAACTTGTAAGTGCTTGCTAGTAGGGAATTAAAAATTTAGATTTTACTCTCAATATGTTAATTATAGAGCGCTATTTTTTTATCTGACTGATTTGATTTTCACCTTCGTTTTCATTTGAGTTAAATCAGTTTTTCAAAAATTCAAATGGTAGCAAGAGGTATTTGCCACCTTTCACCTCAGGGTTATTCTCATAGACTCCGCCCCTAATAACATTATTTAACAAATTAGTTTGTTGCTATTATTCTAATTATTACTATACTCGTAGTAAGAAAATAGTCATAAGAATACGAATTAAGTATTTGCAACTTTTTCGTAGAAAGGTACTGCTTATTTGAAGCGGTTTTTGATTTGTTTAAAGTGATAGCTATTCGAGGAGAAGAGAAGTGAGTCAGGGGATATATACTATTAGAATTTAAGGCTCAAGAGTAATATTTAAGAAGGTCAGGTAAGGGGTGCGAGAAAATAATGGTCGCCAATCTTCAACTTTTTCAGATGGATTGAACAACTGTGCGATTAATCCTGAGCTTATTATCTCATACATGCAATTCACCATATAAGGATGGATGGGTAGGGAATAGTGGGATGGTTTTTAGTCAAGAAAATTATTGTTAAAAATATAAATCTGAAAACAATGAAATTCCTCATTTCATGCCTTCTTCTGGCTTTCATCACTTTTGCCTCCCATGCCCAATCCAAACTTAATATTCGGGGAGTGGTGAAAGACACCACCGATACACCGCTTGACTACACCTCTGTGCTATTACTTAGTCCAAAAGACTCGGCACTTGTGGCGTATACCCTGACTAATAAAGACGGAGAGTACCAATTCAAAAGCGTAGATAAACAGCCGCTGCTCATCAAAGCTACTTATATGGGCTACCTTCCTATTCAAAAGGAACTTGTTCTTCCCGAATCAGGGGATCTGGAAGTGGAAGAGATCCACCTGATGCCCATTTTACAGGAACTCTATGAGGTGGTGGTAAAAGCCGCCAAAGCGCCGTTGATGATGCGGGGAGATACCCTTGAGTACGATGCCAGCAAATTTAAAGTACCACCTGGAGCCACTCTAGAAGAATTGCTCCGCAAGCTTCCGGGGATAGAGATTGACAAGGATGGGAATATAGTTGCCCAAGGGCAACAAGTGCAAAAGGTAACAATAGATGGAAGGCGTTTTTTTGGAGGAAATACCAAAATGGCAACACAAAATTTGAATGCAGAGTCAATAAGCAAGCTTCAACTATTTGATGACAAGTCAGAGCAGGCCAAACTCACAGGTGTGGAGGATGGAGTGAAGGAAAAAACCCTAAATGTTGAGTTGAAGGAGGAGGCTAAAAAGGGAGGTTTTGGCAAGCTTTCAGCTGCAGGGGGAACAGATGGAAGATGGAGCTCAAATGCTTCTTTTAATAAATTTGATAAAGTAAACCAATTTTCAATTATTGGCTATGGCAATAATGTCGACCAATCAGGTCTGAGTTGGGACGACCTGCAGGAGTTTAGGGGGAGCAGTGCTTTCCAATTTGGAGACACTGGGGACTTTGGGTTTAATGGAAGCGGTGGGATTAATATTATTTCAATTTCAGGCGGGGACAATGGGGAATCCTTTGAAATCCCCTTCAACAACCTCAACTCAGGCTACTCCAACAACCAAGCCATTGGTATCAATTATAACTACCTCAAGGATAAGAAGGATTTCAGTAGCAACTACTTCTACAGCCGCAGTGACCAAACAATAGAGGGCTTCAACAGTAGGACAAACTTCCTACAGGACAATACATCCTTCACTTCCACTGATCAAAGCTTACAAAATAACATGGCAGGGCACCATCGGGTAAACCTTCGTTTTCAAAATGAATTGGACAGCGCCAACACCATTACTATTAACGCAAAGGGAAGGCTAAGTTCACTCACTACATCATTGTTCAGCCACCAGGAGCTAATACGCAGCAGCACAGAGCAAAGCCAAATGGATCGGGACAACCAATCGGATAGATGGTCAGGAGCCTTTCAGGGAACAGCAATATATAGGCATAAATTCAAAAAGAGCGGACGAAACTTTGCTGCAAGCATAAGTGATACTTGGAGCAAGGAGAAGACCAGGAAGGCACCCAAAAATCCGTTGTAGATTTGATGAACTCAACAGATCCAAATACCTATTTCCGAAACTTGGATCAATTAAACCAGTCACTGAATAGTTCTAACCTGATCAAATCAAGCTTACTCTTTGTTGAGCCCATCAAAAAAGTATTTTTCTGGGAAACATTCTACAATTTTAGCCAGTCAACGAGTGAAACAAACCGACAAGTATACGATGTGGAATCAAGTGATACCCAAGAACTAAATCCAGACCTAAGTCGATTTTTTGACAACACAATTACTTACAATAGGTTAGGTTCCAGCATCCGATATGCTAACAAAGGCTCTAACTTAAGCGTGGGTTTAGCCGCTTCCAACTACCGATTGAATGGACAGTTTTCAGTGGTAGAAGATAGTGAGATATTAGGCCGGGTGGATAAGAATTACCTCAATCTCACCCCTAATGCGACTTACTGGAAAACAATGAAAGGCAATAAGCGGATCAACGCAAGCTATAACATGGCCGTCACTCCCCCAAATATTGCGGACCTGCAACCATACAAGGATATATCAAATCCATTGTATATACGTGAAGGAAATCCTGATCTGGAGCCCCAGGTATCCCATTCTTTCAATACAGGATATAGTATGTATGATCCTGCCACCTTTATAAGTTTGCAGTTTTCATTCAATTCAACATTCTACCAGAATCAAGTTGTTCAAAATCAGACCATAGACCCCGAAACCTTTGTCACTACCTACAAAGCAGGAAATGTTTCAGGTGGACAGCGTTATTACCCCTATCTAAGTTTTGGTTTTCCTATTGTAAAAACGAAGGCTACCGCATTCTTATCGGCAAATCCTTCTTATTCTAAAAGTCTTTCGCTCATCAACTCCATTGAGACAGAGACCGAAACGTATAGCCATAACTTTGGGCTAAACTTAAACCTAACCCCTTTGGAATGGTTCAGCCTTTATACCGGATCATCCTTCCGCCTGAGCAAAACCAAATATGAACAAAACCCTTCCCAAAACCAGGATATAATAAATTGGAGTGCTTATAGTAATATGAACATAAAACTCCCCAAAGATTTTTACTTGGATGTGAAGTTTAACTACAGCCGATATGAAAACGAAAGCTTTGGATTTGATCAGAAAGTACCTATCCTCAACGCATTCGTATATAAACTACTTGGCAAGGCTAAAAAATGGGAAGTCAGACTATCCGCTTATGACATCTTCAAGCAAAATCAAACCATCAGCCAGTATGCAGGCCAAAACTACGTGTCCACTGGAAGGATTGAAACACTATCAAGATATTTCCTGCTAGGAGTGACCTACAATATGCGGGGTGTAGAGGTGAAAAAAAACAGACAATTTTAAAAAGCAGCTAACCAACCTTAACAACAATGAAATGCCCATGTCGAACGGTCGACACACAGGTGCACGATTATCAAAGGGTATTCCATAGCCTGCCCTGACTATTCGGGATGAGCGCTCAAAATCAAAATATAAACACATGAAAATAAAATATCTAAGAACCATTCTGCTAATACTGATTTCCACAGGATTAAGAGCACAAAATATTGTTGGTGAAGTAGAATACCGATACCGGATTTTCTATGATAAAATCTATTCCAACCTGCCCCACATCACCCAACAGGAAAAGGACCGAATTCTACTAACCTGGAGTAACCCTGATGGGTACAGCACCAGGATGAAACTCCAGTTTTGGCCAGAAAAAAGCATCTATACTTACGGTGAACCCTATGAAGTAAGCAGCTATTCTTGGCAAGTGGAAGACTATTTTATTGAAAATAATCTAACAGAACAGACCTCTCTGAAATACATGGATCAAATGGGCAAAACTTACTTAGTTCGTGATAGCCTAAATGCTCCAAAATGGAGGGTAATGAATGAGATTCGGGATATTCTTGGACACATGTGTATGAAGGCTGTGGCTGAAGACAGCATTAAAGGACAAAAGATCACTGCTTGGTTCGCTTCCGACATACCTGTTCCAGTCGGTCCTGAGGAACAATTCGGACTTCCGGGTTTGATTTTGGCCTATGACATTAACGACGGCATGCTTATCGTGGAGGCAGAGAAAATCAATTTTGGGGAACCGGAAGAAATTATCAGCCTGCCCAAAAAAATGAAAGGGAAAGAGTTATCGGGAGCCGAATATCAGGATCTAGTCAGAGAGTTTATCCAGACTTCTATCAAAAGAAACCAAGCATGGATGTGGAGTGTAAGGTATTGAGAAGGCATGGTAAAGAGCAATGGGAGGAGTCAAGAAGAAGGAGGATTGTCTGAAAGTTCCATAATTTCCAATTCCTCATAATCGCTTGATGTGAAATAATTACCTCATACTAAGCGATTATGAAGCTTATCATTAATATAAATCACTCTTTTTAGTTAAAAAAAACTACCCCTACAGCGCAACTAGGTATTTTACTGTCACTTTGCACATGCAAACCGGACCTTATTGATACTAATACCAACCCCAATTTTTTAAAGTAAAACAGAACATTGATAAAGAACCAATTAATTACAATCCTTACAAACGCCGATCAGAACACAATTCATACGTTGGACATTGTATTTTTCCGGAGCTGAAAATTCAACTATAGAGGGCATACATTCTATAGTTTCACATTTTATGCATCGAAAATGGAAATGGTTATCGGGTATGGTATTCTCATCGCATTTGACACACATGGCGAAATACTGTTTTCCATCGTCTGCTACAATTCTATGCACTATCTCATCATCACAAAATCGGTTTAAGATTCGGTAAACGGTTGCTCTGTCAATATCGACCGCCAATTTTTTAACAATTGCGTCTTGACTCATAGCCTTTTTTGATTCACTTAAAACAGTTAGGACGGCCTCTTTTGCTAGCGTATTTCTTCTTTTCATTACTCCGCAAATGTGGTGAAAATAATTTAATGCGACAAATTCGCATTAATTTAATGCGACCTTGTCGCATTAATGAAATCTAATTCTATCTTTGCCAAAAGATTTAAGGCCGAATGACAAAAACATTGAATCAAAAGAAGATTGAGGTTTATATAACCGATGTCGATAGCAACTTACAGGTAGGACTCCTGCAAAAGCAGCTTGAAAAGAGATTTCCTACCCTTGAAATCAGGTTTGATTTAAATGAAACGGACCTGCTTTATCCCTGTGGGCATACCATACTGCGAGTATCTGGGAACAAAATAAATGGTGATAAAATCATTTCAATGCTTATCCAAGCTGGATTTAAGTGTGATGTATTGGAAGATAAAGTGTGTAAATAATTAGCAGATAATCAGAGACAAGAAATGAATACAATAATTTTAAAAGAAAATGAGCAACAAGTTGCTAGTCAGCATAAGCATCCGCATCTAAAACATATTCTAATTGCGGTATGTATAGCGCTTGTGGCAGTTATTGCGTCGGTGAGCGGATTAAATGTAGCTCAACCCATGCTGGCTCTTGAGTTTAATGCGTCCCAAAATACGGTGCTATGGATGATAAATATCTATACCCTTACGCTGGCAGCATTGCTGCTCCCTTTGGGTGCGATAGGCGACCGACTCGGGAGAAAAACAATGTTAGTGACGGGACTCGCACTTTTTGGAGTATCAAGTGTACTTTCGGGTATAGCAACTAGTGCAACAATAATGATATTTGCCCGCTTTCTGACAGGAATTGGAGCAGCCATGATAATGCCGGTTACCCTTGCCGTTATTACCTCCACATTCCCTTCCGAAAAACGCTCAAAAGCAATTGGCATCTGGACAGCTGTTGCAGGAGGTGGTGGTATTTTAGGTATGTACCTTTCTGCCTTGCTTGTAGATATTGCAACTTGGCGATGGTTATTCATTTTACCGGTAATTCTTGCGGCAATTTCCATTGTGATGACCATACGTTTTGTCCCTAATTCTGTAGAAAAGGTGGTGCACAAATTTGACATATTAGGTTCTATCCTTTCAGTTATGGCAGCCGTTGGAATCATCTACGCATTACACGAACTACCATCCCAAGGATTTCGTACACCTTCTGTTTTGATTAGTCTGGCGACTGGGATTACTGGGGTTATTGGATTTATTATTTGGGAATTGCAACAGCAAGTTCCTCTTTTGGATATACGATTATTCCGTGAAAGGGGCCTCTCAAGTGGTTCGATAACTTTGTTAATTGTATTTGGCGTACAGGCAGGGATATTCATTGTCCTGTTCCCATTCTTTCAAGGGGTTTTAGGTTGGTCAGGATTGCGTTCTACTTTGGCGATGATGCCATTGGCCGTTTTAATGATGATCAGTTCAGGACTTGCCCCAAAATTTGTATCTATAATCGGAAGTAAAATTACCATGGCAACCGGTATTGGATTGGGTGCTTTAGGAGCAATGTTGATGGCTGTTTTAGTTTCTGTTGAAACGGGCTATTTATCTATACTTTCAGGTTTAATTGTGATGGGGGTAGGAATGGGGTTTTCAATGACACCATCTACAGAAGCAATCACATCTTCTCTACCTGATGACCGTCAAGGAGTGGCTTCCGCACTAAATGATATTACAAGAGAATTAGGTACGGCTTTAGGTATTGCACTTTTGGGTCCTTTGGTAACAGCTGGATACAAATCGGCAATAGGCGAAAAGCTAAATGGATTCTCTGAAATAATAATTACAAAGGCAAAGGAAGGGTTAGTCCATGCGCAGATAATTGCACCAAGTACCGGAGACCAAAAGGAACTATTAGTAACTATTGCAAAAGAGTCATTTATTTCTGGTTGGCAACAAGCCATGGGAGTGGGTTCCGGTGTTATGGTCGTGCTTTTCATTTACATCCTCTTAAGAGGAACAAAAAATGAACAGGTAATCCAAGGAAATAATGATTCAAACTGACTTATATAACCAACTGAAAAAGAAGTTTTCAAAATTGATTTGGGGGCACTTATTCATCCTGTATTATATCCACACTTGGCCGGTGTAAACATGTTAGCTTACCAGTTAGGATAAAGAAAAAAAGTATGACAGAGTTTTGGGAAAAAGCATTTAAAGACAGACAAGAAATGTGGGGTAAGGAACCTGCATATTCAGCTATTTTGACAAAAGACCTATTTGTAGAAAAAGGCATCAAAAATGTACTCATTCCCGGAATAGGTTACGGGAGAAATGGGCAAATTTTCGCAGCGAATGGTATGAACGTTACAGGGATAGAAATTTCAAAAACCGCAATAGCCTTAGCCAGAAAACTTTATGGTTCAGATTTAAGTATTTATCATGGTTCTGTCGCTGACATGCCTTTTGATGATTATAAGTATGACGGGATTTTTTGCTATGCTTTAATTCACTTGATGGACAGTGGTGAAAGGGCCAAGTTTATTTCTGATTGTTATCGCCAGCTTGACGAAAACGGGTTTATGATTTTCACAACGATTGCAAAAAAAGCACTAACCTATGGACAGGGAATCCAGATTGGTAGAGACCGGTTTGAAATGTTTGGCGGTGTGAAAATTTTCTTTTACGATAGGGAGAGTATTAAGGAGGAGTTTGGAAAATATGGGTTGTTTGAAATTCTTGAGATAGAAGAAAATTATCCATTCTATCTCATCAAGTGCAAAAAAAATACAGTAAAAATTTGAGGCAGAACAGTTCGTAATTTACCAAATGGTAAATTTTGGGAACCAGGCTCTATTAATTTTGCGGCTATGGAGGAATTGATTGATTACATCTTGCAGTTTGGCAATCTGAATAAGCAACAAACTGAGCTTATTGCGAGCAAAGCAAAAGATTTGGAACTCCGCAAAGACGGGTATTTTTCGGAGGCTGGTAAAATACCGAGACAAGTCGGTTTTGTTTTAAAGGGCGTTGTCCGTGGCTGCTATTATAATAACAAAGGAGAAGAAATTACACGATGCTTTATTTCAGAAAATAATTTAGCGGTAGATTATGTAAACTTTGAAGCAAATACGGCATCTGCAGAATACATACAAGCCAGCACCGATTGCAAGCTTATGGTATTTTCAAAGCAGGATTGGGAGGAACTTTCACATACCATTGTAGGCTGGGACACCATTAAAACTAAAATGGTGCAAAAGTGCCTGTATCAGAAATCAAGAAAGAGCCCGGTGATTTCCCAGGATGCGACTACCCGCTATATGGAATTTTTGGAAAACTATCCCGCACTTACCAACCGAGTTGCGCTTTCACATATAGCTTCATACTTAGGTGTCACCCAACAGTCACTGAGCAGAATAAGAAAAAATGTGAGGTGATTTTTGCTTTTTACCATATGGTAAATGACTTCATTTTTTGTAGTGAAACCTTTGCACTATAAAATTAAAAGCAAAAAAATATGAAGACAGCATTTATCACAGGTGCCAACAAAGGCATTGGTTTTGAAACCGCAAGACAATTATTGGACAAAGGGTTTTACGTTTATCTGGGTAGTCGAAATCTGGAAAATGGTGACAAAGCCATTCAAAAACTAAGAGCCGAAAACTTAACGAATGTTGAAGTAATTAGGATTGATGTAACTGATCTTAAATCGGTTCAGAATGCCCGAATTGAAGTCGGTAAGAAAACGGATTCATTAGACGTTTTGATCAATAATGCAGGAATCAATGGCGGTGCACCCTATAACGCATTAGAAGCAAGCAGAGAGCAGTTTTTAGCTGCGTTTAATACAAATGTTTTTGGCGTGGCAAGTGTTACGCAAGCCTTTATTGATTTATTGCACCAATCACCAGAGCCTAGAATTGTCAATGTAAGCACGAGCGTTGGCTCCCTCACTCTACAAAGTGATCCCAATTGGATGGGATATAACTTCGCTAAATATGCAGTCTATGGTGCGTCAAAAGCAGCTTTAAATATGTTTACCGTCCATTTGGCTTATGAGCTTAAAGATACCTCGTTTAAAGTAAACGCAGTATGTCCGGGTTATACTAAAACAGAATTTACAGGCTACCTGGGAGGGGAAGTTAAGGAAGCGGGTAAACGCATTGTAAAATACGCTTTATTGGACAAAGATGGCGTTTCAGGTAAATTTATAAGTGAAGAGACTAATCCTGAAACAGGGGAAATTCCTTGGTAACAAAATTCCAATTTACAGGGCAAACACATTTGCGGACCGGCATTACCATTGCAAACCAGGTTGCCCTTTTCTCAACAAGGGATTAATTCACTTGCATTTAGACTGTATCTTCCTTAAGAATCTGAGCTTTGCATTTTACTTCCGGATTCACAAAGCATCATTTCATCCCTTAGGAACGACTAATTGTAAATTCAAGCTTTCTTTCTAAAATATATTACCGAACGTTTGGTAAAAAATTTTAAGGCTTATACATTTGCCTTATGAGACCACAAAAGATAGAGGAACAGGAAATGCTTAATGGCTTCGCAAAACTTTTCAAAGAGAAAGGCTATGAAGGGACAAGCTTGGCGGAATTAGCTCTGGTTACTGGATTAAAAAAAGCAAGCTTGTATCATCGATTTCCCAAAGGAAAAGAAGAAATGGCAAAAGCTGTATTGCTAAATATTAATGATTGGGTAGAAGAACACGTCTTCAATACACTTACCAATCAATTGCTTTCTCCAGCAGAGCGACTTAAAGATGGATTGCAATTCATTAAAAAACTCTACGAAGAGGGAAACTCACCTTGCCTTTTACAAGCCTTTTCAATGCAATCTGGGATAAACATATTTAGCCAACTTATAAGTGACTCTATGTCATATTGGGTGGATGCTTTTACAAATATTGGGTTAGCATTTGGTTTAAACCAATCAGTAGCAAAAGAAAAAGCTATTCAGGTACTTATTGAAATTCAAGGTAGCTTGATTGTTTCAAGAGGTTTTAATAACCCAACTATTTTCATTAATGCCTTGAATAATATTGAAGGTTTATATACTAAAGAGTAAAAAAATTTGTATTAATTATTTACCGAACGTTCGGTATTTTAGTAGCTGGTCTGCAATTTTATTTGATATGAGAAAAAAGAAAATGGATTCACATAATGTATTTACCAATCTTAATCTGCCGTACAGACAATAAAATCGAAACAAAAAAAAATAATAAAAACTGATAATAAAATGAATCAAATTAAATACAAAAACGCAATAATTGAGGGAGTGTCAATTGCTTATCGGGAAGTTGGGGATCCAGGTAAAGCCACAATTTTATTATTGCACGGTTACCCATCATCATCACATCAGTACAGGAAAGTGCTAAACCAACTGGGGGATGAATTTCACTTAATTGCACCAGATTATCCGGGTTTTGGTACTAGTGATTTTCCATCTCCTGACCTATATGAATACACCTTTGATCATTTGGCCCACACCATGCAGTCATTTATTAAATTAAAGGGATTAGACACCTATGCCATTATGATGCAAGATTATGGGGCTCCTATCGGTTTCAGGATAGCAACTGCGGACCCAGAAAAAGTAACCGCGATTATTACTCAAAATGCCAACGCTTACGAGGAAGGTATGGGGCAAGCTTGGTTAGGTATTAAAGAATTTTGGAAAGACCGCAATGAAAGTACTGAAGAAGCTTTGCTGCCAGCATTTACTCTTGAAGGTTTAAAATGGCAATATACTCACGGTACTAGAAATCCTGAAAATATCAATCCTGATACTTGGCATTTAGATTATTTAAGAATGTCGCGTCCTAATGCACATAAAGTAAATTTGGATTTATGGTACGATTACCAAAGTAATTTAAAGTTGTATCCGAAATGGCAACAGTATTTAAGGGATTATCAGCCACCAACCTTAGTTGTGTGGGGTAAAAACGATGAATACTTTCCAGAAAGCGGTGCAGAAGCCTTCAAGAAAGATATTAAGAAAATAGATTATAATATTTATAATACAGGACATTTTCCTCTTGAGGAAAATGGAGGTGAAATAATATCCAAAATACGGGATTTTATGAATGCTTTATAGAATTTCTATAAGGTTTTTTTAACAAGGTTGACCACTCGAAATTTGCATAACTGTCAGGTGCTAAACTATCACTTATTTTAAAGTTAATGAATAATGAAAACCGCTTTGAATGTGATCTTACTAATATTTAGTATAGTCCAATTAATGAATGTTAAATCTTTTGCCCAAGTGAGACAAAACCAATTTGTAACTAAAATAGGAGAGTTAGAAGTAATATCCTTATCAGACGGTATTGTGCCCACAGATGCCTTCACTTTATTAAAAGAGGAGCATCCTGGTCAAATCGAAAGTATACTTAGTACATTGGAGATAAAAAACCCGGTAAATATTCAAGTCAATGTATTTCTAATTTTGGTAAGGAATAAAAGAATCCTAATTGATGCTGGAGCTGGTGATTTTTTAAATAGTGCCTCAGCAGGCAAACTAGTAGAGAGTCTAAAAGAGGTAGGATACGAACCAAGAGATATCACTGATATACTGCTTACACATGTTCATGCGGATCATTCTGGAGGACTAGCGATTAATAATGAAATTGTCTTTCCAAATGCCATTATTCATTTAAACGAAGTTGAATATAATTACTATTTCAATAATCATAATCTTGATGCTATGAATGAGTTGCAACGATCTTTTTTTTTGAAAGAACAAGTTATATTAAATTTATATAAAGAAAGAATAGAGACTTTTAAGGGTTCTGTAGAATTATTTCCAGAAATAGAGACTATTCCTCTAGTTGGTCACACTCCAGGTCATACGGCTTACTTACTTAAGAGTAGGCAAAATAAAATACTGTTTTGGGGAGATATGGTACATATCAAAGATGTGCAATTTTCATTTCCGAATCTTGAGAATTTTTATGATTTGGATATCGAACAAGCAAGGAGACAGCGACTAAGGGTATACAAAACTCTAACACGTAAAAATATAACTATTGCAGCAGCTCACATTAAGTTCCCTGGTATTGGTAAACTTAGCGTAAATGATAATGGATATGAATGGGTTCCTACAGATTAAGTAAATGTGAAAGAGGTGGCTATTGACTGAATATACTGATGATTTTTTCTATCCCTTAGAGCTTATGTCCTGTCATCAAAGTATAAACACTTGGCCCTTGTTGTTCCTTAGGTCCTCACAATGTATAAGGGCGATTCATGGGAGCAAGTAGGGAATTTCTTGGGGATTATATAAGGTTTGATGGTAGTCTTCTTCGATGTTTCTATGATGCTCCTACGATGCTTTTACCATCAGCCATCGAAGATGGATCGGAAATGAATAGGAGAAAGATTGAATTAAACCTGTTGAATTATTAGCTAACAACTGATTGAGCTACCCTTTGGAACATGCTTACCTATGACTCATTTACTGAGCAGCATTTCCTAAAAAGATAGGGGATTTTATAGCTGGCTCAGGAGTTACTTTAAGGTTTTGGTCCAACTAACACCCACTTGCTTTTTGCTGATAATTCCGATAGTGATTTGGTAAACCCACATACTAATCTACTATGGATGTACCTGTTAACACGTTTGAAGAAATTATCAAATTAAACAGCTAGGTCTGGGATTGGGCGTATGCAGTGCTGAACTACTCACCTGGATAAAGGCAATATCAAAAGGGAAGTGCTGGAAAATGGAATGGTGATCTACCACAATCCCACCAGGGTGCAGAGGCATAATCTGATCCATGACAAATTATTTTTACCTACGGCTAATGCAGAAGTGGTGTTGAGTTATTGACGGAAACGGTAAACATTTTGTAAGATAGATTCTGGAATGTAGAGCAGGAAGTTCAAGAAACTGAACTTCCTGTTTCATAAGAGTCTGGCTAAATGTAATATTGTTGACTTTACAATCGCTTTACAAGCTCGACTCTCCTGTTTTCCGTCTTTCCCTTCTCTGTCATGTTCGTGGATTTTGGAGCGGTGGGCCCGGCCCCCCAAGGCATTAAATAAGTTTTGTCTACCCCATATTTCTCTGTTAAATAAGTCACTACTGATTCAGCTCTTGCTTTAGAAAGCGAAAGATTTGACTCAAAATCCCCTGTGTCATCGGTATGACCTACCACATAGAGTCTAACAGCAGGGTTGGATTTGAGGTAAGATGCAACAGCATTAAGCTCTGATTCTGAATCCGGGGTAATGGTTGATTTCCCGGTATCAAACTTGATCCCGTACAAAGCAATTTTACCTTCTTTGTCCAATTGATCCTGAAGTACTTTAGCGTTCACTTTGATCAGTCCACTATCCATGGGCTTTGACTCAACTATTTCCAAAAGAATCTTGTTCGTATAGCCATCGTACTGAGGGTTAATAGCTATTTCTACAAAATACTCAATGGTCTCCGTTGGGATTTTTGCCAGTAGGTATTGTTGCTGAGTATGAAAAGATTCAAAAGGGTAGTAGTGGTTATTCTCTTGTCCTGTTCTTGCCTTTTCCCCATACAGGGTAGGGAAAAATCTGGCATTGTACCAGGCTGAGGTTCCATCACATTCGGCCCCGGAACACTGGAAAATTACTTCACCACCAGCAGCGTTAATTGCATTTTGAAAGTTCCGAATGATTTCTAAGCTTGTCCTGCTTTCGGGTGCTTCATATACCAATGAGGTGTGCTTTCCTTTCAAAAGCATTCTTTCTGCGGGTGGAGATTCTGAAGTTCCCGGTTTGACTGCTACATTTACTTCATTGTAGTCTCTTGTATAGTAATTAAGGATCGTACTACCAGGAAAACGGTCGATCAATGGATGGTCTTTGGACCCTGCAATATCCTGCGCAAAAGAGGTTACAGACCCTAATGATAGCATGAGTAATAACAAAAGGTTTTTCATAATTAGAGAATTTCGATTTGATAAGAAACTGTCAACCTACCGGATCCATGGGAAAAGTTTAATTTGCCGATGTCCTGGATTCCCACCTTGGATGTACTTGACGGCTTCATTGAGTGGTATTGTGATCGTCTCTTTTCCTAGAATATCTATCGAAGACACCGTGTCATAATCTTTTAGCTCGACTGTGAGAACGAGCTTGGTATCTTTTAATATGCTCGATTTGGGTACATTGGCTGGGAAGGGGATATCAAAAGTGATCTGTTTATCGATGGAATGGGAAACGCCTGCTTTTAAATCCGTTTTGATGTAATTGTTTGGTTTGATCTCCCAGAATCTTCCGTACCTATCCAGGTAAGTAACATCAAAAGGATTGACTTGATTTCCCTGATAATCAAATGCTCTACACCGGCAATTCCAAATAGCTCATAGCCTGCATAGATTCCCTCAGGCCCATCGTCAACGGATTGCACTTCTATATCCAGTAGTTTTATTCTGTACCGCACTGAGGCAGTCGCAGTTGCACTTGTAGCACTATAGGTTGAAACTGATGAGGGATTGGATTGTGATACTCCTGTTTTCATGGATTTGTTACCAGTCCATTTTTCATTGCCTACCGAGCTTCCCCAACCCCATTTTCCCTCAAAACTGTCATCCTTAAGTGTAAAAGAGAAGGTTCCTTTAGTTCCATTATTTGTAAATGTGCCTTCCAGTCTGTTTCCATCCTTTACCTTGGCACTGATGGTTCCTATATTTCTATAGGTTCCTGTTACATCTTGTCCGTTTTGTTTCAAAATAAGATCTCCATAGGTAGTGGTCCATTTGCCAGACCATAAAGCAAATTTGAGGTCTTTGGGTTGCTCGCTGTTTTTTTCGGTTCCGTTCCAGGCTCCTGAAGAAAGTGAACTTCCCCAACCGTATTTCCCGGTAAATTTCTTTTTGTAAAATCGATCCTGTGTAAAAATCCATTCGAAACTCCCTTCATTGCTATTATTGTAGAAGGTACCTTTGATGGTTCTGGTACCGGCCAAGGTTCCCGTCACTTCACCTATAATAGTTCCTTTGCTACCATAGTCACCATAGATGATGTTATTTTCTTCTACCAGTTTGATGTCGCCAAAGGACGTAGAGTAGGTGCCGGTGACCCGAAATTGGGCAAAAAGAGTAGTTGTACTCAATCCCAATATCAATACGATTAACAATTTTATTTTCATGATGAATGCTTTAGTAAGTTTTTGATTTAAAAGAACCGAGATTCTGGATACCAGCTCTGTTGACTATATAGGACTGTTTACGATCAGGACGAGTCCAATATTCTCCTTGCCAGGAGGTGTTTTTGTTCAGGTTTGCCGTTTTACCATCGATAAAGAATTTTTTATCTCCCAGGTAGAAATATCCACTTGAAAGGCTATTTAAGTCCGGGTTTCAGCCTGGCAGAGAACTTCTTTCCATCCTCAAATTCCCCTTCCAGTTCCAGTCCGCGTTGAGTCACTGACAGCTTTCTTTCTCTATTTCGACTTGAGGAGACCTGCGGAAGGTGGAATACATAGTTTCCTGTCCAAAAGTGAGTCTTCAATTCTGGCTTATCAGCGTTTAGCAACTTTCCGTTCCAGTTACCCTGATTTTGTGCCTGTCCTGCCCACCACCACTTTCCTGAAAATGATTTTCCATCCGAAGCGATAGTGAAAGCGAATTGTCCGATTTTTCCGTTGTTTGTGAATTCGCCTCGAATGCGGTTTTGTCCTCCGATGGCAGCGTCTAGAAGTCCAAGTGTTGCATAGTCACCGAAGATTTTATTTCCATCTTGCTGAAGTCGGATAATGCCGAAATCTGTGTTCCAAGTGCCCTCCCATACCTTGGATTGGGCATAATTCTCTCCCATGCAGGCTAATCCTAGCCAGCAAATCAATAGTAAATATTTCATGATGTGTCGTTTTAGTTTGTTAGATTATTCCAGGTTTTGAATGTTCCGGATACCTGGTAATCCTGTTTTCCATCGGTAAAAATTCCTGAGAAACTCCCAAGGACATCAACATATCCATCGCTTACTCCAAGACTTGCCTGAGTTACTTCCGCTTCTTTGGTGTTGATTTTATCCAGTGTGACGCTGACCTCTTTTGCCTCTAGGGAGACAAATTCTCCATCAAGCATTTGAGAAATCGATAGGTGGCTTTTATATTGACCCTTTACTTCGCCGACCGTGTAAGTTCCTGGTTGATCACCGTGAACAGCTACTTTAAAATTTTTCAAACCAACAGGAAAAGAAAAGTGGACATGCTTAAATCGCTTACCAGCAGCATCGGTCTGATTTGCAAAACTGGCAAATACTGATTCCTGCGACCCTGTTCTTTTTGAAGTAAAAACCTTCCCGTCTGCAAGTCTTTCTATCTTGAGATCAAAGAAATCTTCTCCGGAATCCTTCTCGATTTTCGCGTTTTTGAGTGCAAAATCGTCTGTATTTTTTTTGCCACATCCCAGTAGTAGGGTAGCAAATACGAGCATTTGGAATAAATTTCTCATGATTTACAGGTTTGATGGGAAGGTGTAGTCAGCTGTATTGACAGTCAGGGGTGCTGACTTTATTTCCAGTATCTGTATCCGGACCACAGCATTATTTTTCTTGGTACGGGTGGTCATTTCCAATGCCATTCCCTTGATATCATTCCCCATTCCTTTCATGAAATCCGTACTGCCGAATAAATTGCCTAAATTTTCCAGCGTCCGGTCCATACCTAGGTGAACTTCTTCAGTATACCAGCCCTGAAACTCCAGCTCATCGTCTTCACCGATTAGTTCATGACAAGTGTATCCAAGTAGTTCTTTGGTGTTTCCTGTTCGACGAATTTGAATGGGCGGATCTTCTTCGCTCATGGATTCACCCTGCATAAACCCAGACATGAAATCAAGCGAAATTGCTGTTCCAGTGCCATTGCCATCATTGAGGATCAAGGAAGACCTATTCTCAAAGTCAACAATGGTTCTATTTGGAGTCTGTGGTAAACTGGTCATGATGGCTTTTTCCCCATAAAATTGGCTCATTTGCTGTTTTTCGATTTTTTGGGCCGAATTGGTAAACTCCGTGACAACTTCTGTATGAAAATCGTACTGAGGCTCATAGGAAGCTTGAGTGGCTCCCATCATTCCTTCGAACAAAGCCATCGGGGCATCATTTCCTTTTTCTTTATTATTTCCTCCACGAAGCAGGGCAAAAGGAGCTTCCATTACCTTCTCGGCAGCTTGATCTGTTTTCTCCACTACTTTTTCCTCAGCCTTTCTTTGCACCGTTTCTTCGGCGGCGGCTTTGACTCTTTCTTTCAGGCTTTTGAGAAACTGAGCCTGTACTCCTTGCTGAATACCTAGTAGAATGAAAAGCAAAAACATGTACTTCTTCATAATTTTAGAGTTTAAATTTGATAGGAATTACCCGTGGATATTTGCTTAGCTGCTCGTTTATTTCATCCTCCTTTACCTGCATTTTGATCTGAAGCTCATACGCCCCGGGTTCTAATTTGTCGAGTATGGTTCCTGGAAACAGAATGGTTCCGGGAAAAAGGATGGTGCCCGGGAACAGCTGTGCTTTTACAGGTTTGGATGTATAAACTTCCTTTCCCATGCGCTGAATAGTTGCTTGAAACAGGACATTAACACCCTTCTGGAATTTTTTTTGACATGTCTTTGTCCTCAAATTCCATGTGGTAAGTGATTAGGTTTCCCTTTTCCCAATTGACTAGAAAATTTTGTGGATCTTTTTGAAATGCCTTTAAGGACTTTGGGTTGACCTCATCCTTGATGAGGATCTGTGCATGGCCTTTTTGCCAAAAGGAAAATAGGATCAATAACCCTGTGATTAGATAGTTTTTCATAATTAAATTGGATTTGAATGAATTAAAAGCTGCTTTCGATAGGGGGTAGGGCAAAAAAGAAAAAGGTAAACCCTGTTTCTAAAAAAAAATCTTTTTAATTAAGGGTTTACTTTTTATCCCTTTTTAGTACCCCTTTTTGTATGAACTCGAATGAACGCTTGATTCAGGATTTTCAGAATAACAATGAATCCTCTTTGCGACCTTTTTATCAAAAGGTAAAAGTTAAGTTTCTCAAGATGTATCGTGGAAAACTTGATCAAGATTCCTTAGTAGATGTATACCAAGAGGGGTTCGTCCGGCTGTATGAAGCAGCTATTCAGGATAAGCTTGGGCATCTCTCAGGGGATTTGGAAGGGTATCTTTTGGGTATTTGCAGGTACTTGGTCTCATCTCAGGTTAAATTCTTGATGAAAAATAGATCTGAGGAGTGGAATCCTGAGGTTCATGGTATGGAGATGGAATGGGAAGAACTCGAAGAACCTGATATAAGGGAAGAAAACTTAGAAAATGCTTTTGAGCAGTTAGGCGAGCAGTGTCAGAAAATCCTTCGTGCCTTCTATTATTTGGGATGGGACATGTCCAGGATCGCTGCAGAAATGAATTATTCAACTACTGAAACTGTGAAAAGTCAAAAATATCGCTGCATGCAGCATGTAAAGAAACTAATGAAATCGAGCGTGTCGTAATCGATACACACTGGGATGATTATAATCTGCGAGATTCCATATGGCCTTTAAAAAACAAATTATAATCATATGAAAAAAGATGAGTAAGATAGATTTTGCCGAGCTTTTGCCTGACTATCTCATGGGAAGGCTGGATCAAGACATGCGTATGCAGGTAGAGGAAGCCCTATCCCAGTCTGAACCGCTCCGAAAGCAACTTGAAGAGGAGAAACTACTAAGGCAAGTCATCCTCCGCAAGGAAAGGAAGGAGCTAATGAATAGAGTGCAGCAATGGGAGAATGAACCACAGTACTTTAACTGGAAAATTTGGGGAGTCGCTGCATCTATTTCGATTATGTTAGTAGTAGGATATTTTGGCTGGCGAAACCTCGATTCTCAGCAGGATACTAGTTATCTAAGCTACTTTGAATCCTATCCCAATACTGTTCTTCCATTTGAAAGAGGAGAGGAGAATATAGATCCTGCCACAGAAGCATTTCAGGCTTATGAGAAAAATCAATTTGATAAAGCTGCTAGGCTGTTTGATGAGCTAAATCAAACAGATGTTCGAGACGAATTGGTTTTCTATGAAGCGATCTCCAAGATGGAATTACGGGAATGGGAACCAGCAATTAAGCTATTGCAAAATCATGCCTGAACTTCAGCTGAAAGGGGTTCGTTTGGTGATGTTAAAGATTGGTATTTGGCTTTAGCGCTTCTTTACTCAGGAAATACAGCAGATTCTCAAGAGCTGCTTACTGAGATCTTTAACAGAAAGGGCTATGAATATATTAATGCCGGAAAATTATTGGAACAATTACAGGCTTCAGAAAATAACTAATATGAGACAGTTCAAATTGGGTTTCAAGTGCATTATAATATGCCTATTTATTGGTGTTTCTTTTCAACTGTCTGCTCAGAACACTCAGAAAGATTCCTTACTTCTCATAGAATATGATTCCATTTCAAGTGCGTTTTATGATCAAAATAACATGGAGGAAGGCACAAAATACCTCTATAAAGTGGCGGAAATAGCAGAGAGAAATGATTGGCACGACGTATGGGCTGAATATACATTGATAATAAGACAGGCTGAATCCTTTGGGGGAAATTACGCCAAAGCCATGGAGATTTTAGAGCGATTGGAGGCCAAGGAAAAATCCGGAGTTATAAAAAATCCAATTCTTCGGCAAAGTATTTATCAGCATTTTTCCATTTTCCTTTTGGAAATAGGGGACTATGAAGGGTGTCAAAAAAAGTTAATTGAATACCAAAACCTCCTGGACAGCCTGGGGAAAGGTGCCAAGGAATTGACAATTACTGCTCAACTGGCAATTAAAACTGGGCAATATGCTAAAGCCATTCGTCTGGCTCAGGAGGATTTGAAGGAGCACCAACTTCGAGAAGGTAATTATCCTGGCCCCAAAGGTCATTATCCCTTTAAAATGGTAATTCTTCAGAAGAATCTGGGACAAGCATACTTGGCATCCAATCAAAATGTTCTTGCTAAAAAATGGTTGGAGTTGGCCAATGAAGGGTTCCCAAAGTTGGTCCCTGAATTTAGCCCATTTGCTTTGAAGCAGAGTATTTTTGATTTTTTATCTCAATTAGCTGTAAAAGAAGGGGATTTTGTTCTGGCCAAAGCGTACCAGGAAAGAAGAATTGAGGCGTTGAATGCAGATATGTCAATCAATTTGATGCAACGTATTATTGCTTTTGAAGATATGTCGCGAATTGAAATGAAGTTGGGCAATATGCAGTCGGCTTCAGGTTTCTTGGAACAAGCTGAAACGGAACTAAAAGAGCATGATCATAATGTCTTGGATTTCCCCGGGCTTATTGCGGCAAGAGTTGCATTATTAAGAAGTGAAGGCAAATTGAAGGAAGGGTTGGAACTGTTTGGTCAATATTCCAGCCATCTTAAAACTCTTCCTGAAGACCCAAGAATGCATGCAAAATTACTTTTGGAAGTTGCCATTACCTCTCAAATGCTTCCTGATCAAAATGCCGCAGCTGCATGGATGAGATTTTATGGATTTTTGGAAGATATTTCTGCGAGTTTGGGAGTTAGTATTCTTCCGGCTTTTGAAGAGTCTATTGTTCAGGCCAACGCGTATTCAATGCAGAACTTGGCCTCAAATTTTCAAACAAAGAGTGATCTGGAGGACTGGATAACTTCACTTAAAATCATTGAATTTAATTTGGCTTTTGAGGCTAATGTTGAATTGATTACAAAAGGCAATGAACTGGATTTTGGAATTGATCGACTGATTTTGGAAAAAGAGAAGGCAATCCGGTCTTCTATATTTTTAAACCAGATTATACAAAAGAAAAACCCTTCTGCTGAAACGGAAGCCACCCTTGGTACACTGTATAAAAGGCAGGATTCATTGAAAAATGTTATTTTAAGTCAATACCCTGATTATTATAGGCTTCGCTATTCCTTTGGTAGAAAAGACCTGGATGAACTGGTGAATACCAAGGAGGATTTTATCACCTACTTTTACGACGAACGGCAATTGTATAGAATTGGGAAAATGGGAAATAAATACTTTATAGATCCTATTCCTATTCAGAATTTTGAGGAAACACTTGTCGCCTTTTCCAAATCACTTTCCTATCCTGATAATACCCAGAAGCACTTGGAAATAGGGGCTAAGCTTTACCAGATTCTTTTAGGTCATTTACATGACGGTTCGGGGGATTTTTGGATAGTACCTTATGGTAAAATTCAGATCATTCCTTTTCAGGCGTTGAATACCAGCCCTCAGGGAGATTATTTAATAGCTAGTCATCGGGTGACCTATCAGCCTTCACTTTCAAAACTACTCAGCAAACCTGATAGGAGTTTCAGTTTTTCCTCTCCTGAAATTCAGTTTTTCGCTCCTTTTTACTCAGAAGCTAGCAGGGACATTTCAAGAGGAGTTCAGGCGAATTTGCCTGGCACCAAAGAGGAAATGGATGGGATTTCCAGATCTTTTGCTGTTACTCCTTTTACAGGGAAGCAAGCGGAAAAAGACAACTTTATTCTTACCTCCAAGACATCTTCGTTTGTTCATTTGGCTACCCATGCTTTTTATCCCGGAGACACGGGAGAATCTCCTTGGATCGTTTTTGATCCTGATGACGCAAAGCAGAATTTGTATTCTTACGAAATCTATAATCTGCATCTCCCCTTGGATTTTTTGGGACTGAGTGCTTGTAAAACTGGCTTGGGACAATTTGTCGCTGGAGAAGGGGTACAAAGTCTGGGGAATGCCTTTTCTTTTTCAGGTGTCAAAAGTTTGATCATTAGCCTTTGGGATGTCAATGATCTGAGCACTGCAGAACTAATGGATTATTTCTATGAGGAACTGGCTGAAGGCAGGACAAAAGATGAAGCTCTTCAGTTGGCTCAGCTTCATTATTTAGAGGTGAACAGTGGGCTTAAGCAACATCCTTACTACTGGGCTGGTTTTGTGTTGCAGGGGGAAAATACTCCTGTCACCAAGTCTAAACTTTGGGTATATATTTTAATTGGGGGGCTTTTAGTCGGTCTGATACTTTTCTCGTTATGGAAATATAATTACCGGATGTATGCATCATAGGCTTGAACAGGGATAGTTTCCTAGCATATGTTTGAAACCGAAATTTAGGCATGAATAACTCAAATTGCTATCCCTAGTATTGGCTATGTGCTAGTATCATTTTATTCCTTTTCTTGCTTGAGCCCTTTGGTTATTGAAATCGAAGATCCCGAGAGCAAAGCGATTCGGGAACAACCAAACTACTTCTTATTCTTTAACCCAATTGTAGCAGGATCAATCGCCTTCTCCTAGAGTGCCTGCCCCGATGAGCAATCGCGATATCGGGAAGAGGGAGGGGTGAGGTAAGAAAGCCTATTGCAAATTGGAATGGATATCAGGTTGGAATTACAAATCCCACCCAGTCCAAACGTTGATTTGACTACACCTAGAAGGGGGTCGCTGTCAGATTGAAAAAGATCTCAGACAAGGTAAATGGGCATTCTAATTACTTCTCTCATCATTCCTCTGTGGATAGACAGGTTAGGGAGTATGTGGAGTACTTTGCAAAAAACAATAAGCATCAGAACTTTTGCATTTCATGTACCTCAACACTGGAATTGGGAATTGATATCGGTTCAGTGGATGAGGTCGTGCAGATCCATTCCACCCATAGCATCGCATCTTTGATCCAGCGGGTAGGCAGAAGCGGTAGGAAAGATGACCAGAAAAGTAATTTGTTTCTGTATGCTACTGATCGATGGAGTTTACTTCAATCTATAGCTTGTTGGTTATTGTACAAAGAGAGTTTTATTGAACCTCCCCAAATGACGGAGAAACCTTTTGATATTTTGCTGCATCAAGCGCTTTCCATTACCAAAGGATATTCAGGGCTGCCAATTTCAGAGTTGATTGAGCAACTCGCGAATAACTTCACTTTTAGAACGATTGATCGGAGTGAGATCAAAGAGATCATTGATCACTTGATCGAAATTGATCTATTGGAAAAACTTAGGCAAGAGGTAATTATTGGGGTAAAGGGTGAAAAGGTTGTTAACAGCCGGGATTTTTACAGCATGTTTCAATCTGAGGATAATTTTAAGGTGGTCAGTGCTGGTAACAATATCGGTGAGGTGCCCTATTCTCCACAGTTGGTAGAAGATGAAAATATTCTGCTGGCAGCCCGCATCTGGAAGATCAAATTTGTGGATGAGCAGGCAAAGCGGGTAGAAGTTATCCCTGCACATGATGGTAAAAAGCCGATCTTTTTTGGCGGGGCTGGTACGATACATCCCAAAGTCAGGGAGAAAATGTTTGAGATACTTTTTTCTACCGAATCCTATGATTTTCTGGATGAGCCAAGTGTTGTTGAAATAAACATACTCAGGAAGGACTTTTTCGTCTTTGATATAACAGATCAAACCTCCCAGAGACCCTTGAAAGTATCAGAAAAGAAGCTAGAGTTATTCACCTTTACAGGGAGCCAGATCAATAGAACCATTCAGTTCTTATTTGACATGGTGGGAATTGTAAATCTTGTGGAAGAACAGAAAAGTGCTCAGGAAATTAAAGTACCCCTCGAAGAGTTTACCTCAAAATGGGGTAGTTGGAAGGATTCACAAGTAGAGCTGGATCTAAAGATTCAACAAAAAATTGAATCCAATCCCAGTATTATGGGCTTTTCCAAATGGGCGATATACTTGCCGATTTCATATCAAACAAGGATTCTGAAGCAGAAGTACTTTGATTTTGATTCAGCAGAAATATTGCTAGATCATATAATTCCTGTTAGGAATGGAAGATAGCTTGACTAGAGTTCATGATATGGATTTAAAAAAAAGGGTAAATGTCCAGTTTATTCACAAATAAACTGGATATTTTGAATCTTAATAAGTCAGTTTAACCTATTGAAGTTAAATTGTTTAAGGGCATTAAATGCCCTTAGTACCTAGGTGGTTATTTAAGCTGAGGTGTAGAATGCACTTTGGAAGTGGCCTCAAAGCTTATAATATTTAAGATTTTTCATCCAAAATTTGTAAACCATTTACATATTTGGATGAAAAATAACTATAATCAGTATTTTTCGTTGTATTTTTGTATACTCTTTTACGGGTAAATTAATAATGCTAGTCTTAATAACACCTAGATGATACTCAACTTTAGTGTCCAAAATTTTGGACCTGTTAAAGAAAAGCAAATCCTCTCATTTGAAGCGGATAGTTCCACACATTTGGAAGATCAGTATGTGATTACTACCCAAAGTGGCATCAGGGTTTTGAAGCTTGGCCTTATTTATGGCGCCAATGCCTCAGGGAAGACTACCATCCTGCGGGCGCTTGATTTTCTAAGAGATCTGGTCTTGGAACCGGAGGAAAAGAAAACAGGGCAGCTTAAATTTTCTCCTTTTCTATTTGATAAGGAAACCCCTAACAATCCTTCAATACTTTCCATTGAATTTATCCAAGATGAGATAAAGTATGCCTATACAGTAGAATTCGATAAAAACGCAGTTTTAAGCGAAGAGCTGAATTTTTATAATCCGAACAAGGCCAATATTTTTAGGCGGACTACAGATGTTGAAAACCAGTTTTCTGAAATCAAATTTGGAAGTAAGATTTCGGTGGATAAAGTCTATAAAAAGACACTGGAATCAAATACCCTGTGGAATAATACGGTGCTCGGTGGATATCTGAAGACAAATATTCAGGTTGATGAATTGAGGAATGTGGCTGACTGGTTTGAGAACCATCTCAATCGAATGGTATCAACAAATAGGCAGTTAGATTATTATATTCTAGACAAAATTGATTCTGATGAATTAGATAAGAATGATATCTCAAGAATCTTACGAAAGGCTGATTTTAATATTTCAGATATTAAAATAGATCAGCTTGAACGTCCGAAATTTATGGAGCTATTGCAAAATAGAGTTTATAAAAATCCTGATGATTTCAAAGAATGGAGTAGAAGAGGTAAATTATATTTTTCAAAATTGGAATTTGAACATACAGTAGATGGATGCAAGTATTCATTACCATTTTTATCCGAATCTCAGGGGACTCAGCGGTATTTTGGATTTGCAGGACTCTTAGCTTTGATGATCAAGGGGTCAGTTATTTTGCCGATTGACGAACTGGAAACTTCTTTGCATCCTGATCTGTACAATCATTTTATTCTTTCATTCCTGATGAATACCAAGAATTCCCAGTTAATAGCCACTACCCACAACCGGGAGATTTTGGACAACAGGGATATTTATAGAAATGACGCAATCTGGTTTACTGATAAAAATGGAGGTAGCGCTACTGAGCTCTATTCACTGGCTGATTTTGACTCTTCTGTGATCAGGAATACCAGCAGTGTATATAATGCATATAAAATAGGGAAGCTAGGAGGGGTGCCAAATACCGGGGACTTCTATATCGATCTGCCTGATGAGAAATAGAAGGAAAATTCCTCCCAAGGGAAAACCTAAGGTCGCTGTAGTGGTAGATGGAGAAACTGAAGCCTGGTATCTGACTATGCTCAATAGAAATGAGCCCAATGCCAAGTTTCAGATCAAACCTGAAATCCCTCAAAGAAAGTCTTTGCATGATCAATTCGATAAGGTTCTTAGTCTTTCCGATGACTATGACGCAGTGGTATGGATTGTAGATATGGATATGATTTTGAAAGAAACCCGGGAAGCAAAAAAAGGTCAGCTTAAAGTCCTCGATGAATTTTTGAAGTATAAGGATAAGTTGATTTCAATTTCGAATGTTACTGTTATTATCAATCAACCATGCATTGAGTTTTGGCTCTTGCTTCACTTTGAGTTCACTCAGGCTCCTTTCGATGATTGTGCAAGAGCGGAGCGTCGCCTGAGAAAACATTTGACAGATTATGCCAAAACACAGAAATATTACACCAGAGATGGGGATGATATATATTTAAAGTTAAAAGAGAAGCTGCCTACTGCTATAGGTCATTCCAAAAAATTCAGTGAGTTTGATCCTGAGAATCCGGATAGAGGACATTCTGGTATGCATAAGCTGTATGAGATTTTGGGGTTGTCTTGACTATAATCTCGTTCCTTTTTCTTTTTTTTGAGCTGCTTTAGTTTTCCTTATCGCTATTCTTTCATGAGATTTTATTTTTTTCTTCTCAATCCTTTCATTCGATTTGATTTTCTCCATCTCAACTCTTTCATTGGATTTGATTTCCGGAATCTTCGAATAGTTGTTCATGGAGGTTTCAAAAAAGGGATGAAGCCTTTTGAGCAAACTATGAACCATGTAAAATATGAAAGGCGTTTCAGCTCCTTTTCCGAGGTAGTATAAAATTTCTATAGCAGTTTGCTTTCCCATGCTCTGATGATTTGCCTGAAAGTTGAATCAATCTGATGAGCAAGTTTAGGACGGGTATTTTTTAGGTCAGAGGACACTCGAAAACGTCCTTTTTTGAGTGATTAAAGCAGATTTAGATGTGGAATCTAATTATTGCTTCCAGAAAGTGAAAATTAGAGCAGGTCATTTGCAGAGACATTTTAGGCAATTCTTATGTGAAAAAAAGTGGACAAATGTAGACCTGAAATCTGCCCTTAATCCCCTGGCATTTCAAAAATAGGGATGTTGACATACCCATTAAATGGAATCGTGATAGTGTATTTTGTCAAAAAAGCTAAGCAGAGATAACTAGGAATATTCTCAAAAATATAGGACAGAATAGCCCCCTATTTTTAGTGTTGAATTTTATATAACTAACTAAAGCAAGTGGGAGAGAACCAAAGAGCCCATCGCAGGAACCCCGGCTATTCAGTCTAAAACCTCGAATTCACCTCAAAATCCTCTCATTTCCCCAAAAAATACCCTGTACAGGGTATTTTTTTTGCATTTAAAATCCCTTTTCTTGCAGGTAGTCTTTAAGTATTGAAATCGAAGATCCCGAGAAGCGAAGTGATTCGGGAACAACCAACCTACTTATTATCCTTAATTTCCATCTGGAGCAGGATCGATCACCTCCTCTTTAAGGAGGAGGACGGGAGGAGGTAGATAGAACAGCCAACTTTTATCACCCATCCGGGCATAAATCCGGAAACTATCTACACCTTTTGATGCTGATAGCAAAAAGAAAGCAATAAATATACGCGCTCTTTCTTTAAGAAATGAGTGAGGTGATTTATTGATTGCTCTCAGCATAACCCGAGGGTCCTGTGGACAATGGAGATATAGACACTATAAGTTATTGGGAATGCTTTAACTACAAATGTTGGGTAAAATTTAAAAAGATATGAAAACAAAATTTCCAGGATACTTTAAGCTTTCAGAAAAGGATGTAAACAAGCTTTGGGCAAAGGCTTTATTTACATTTGATGCCAATATTTTACTTAATTTATATCGATATTCTGATGAAACACGAGATGAGTTTTTCAAGATACTTGACAAACTAAAAGATAGGATTTGGATTCCTCACCAATCTGCACAAGAATTTTTTGATAACAGGCTAACTGTAATAAGTCAACAAGAAAAGGCATATGAAGAAACAATTACTTCTCTAAACTCAATGGAAAGTGAATTTAAAAATTCAAGGCAACATCCATTCATTCCCGAAAACCTTCTGGAAAATTTCTCATTACTAAGTAAGGAAATTTGCGACCAACTTAATAAGAGTAAAGACTTTCATAATAAAAGAATTACTGAAGATGATATCCTTGACAAAATTGAATCATTGTTTGATCGTAAAGTTGGAAATGAATATTCTATTGAAGAATTAGGAGTTTTATATAAAGAAGGAGAAGCAAGGTTTAATAGCAAAATTCCACCGGGGTATAAGGACTTGAATAAAAAGGACGATGCTGATAAAAATATTAGGAAATATGGGGATTTTATAGTTTGGAAACAAACTCTGCAAAAATCAAAAGAATTAAAACAAGGGGTTATTCTTGTTACTGATGATCGAAAAGAAGATTGGTGGGTTAGATTTAAAGGTAAAACAGTCAGTCCAAGACCTGAATTAATAAAAGAGTTCCAAATAGACACAGAACAATCTTTTCATATGTATCAGTCAGATAGATTTCTAGAGTTTGCTAGAGATTATTTAAATGAAGATATAAACGAAAAGGCAATTGAAGAAATTAGAGAATTAAGGAGATTAGATGAAAGACAGCGACTATCTAAAATGAGAAAAGAACAAGAATTAATGAGATTCCGTGAATTTAGAGAGAATCTAATGAAGGAAAGATTGATTCTTGATGAAGAACTCAAATTTCTCGCTGAAAAGAGAAATCACTTAGAGAGTTCGTTAAGGGAACAATTTATGATCTTAAACAATAGTGATCCAAGTGCATTTGATGAGCAAAAAATGTTAAAACTTCAACATGAACAAAAACTGATTGAATCCAAAATAGAACATATTACGCATAGGACTAATGAATTGAAAGAAAGAGAATATGAACAGCAAATTAGAAATAAAACTATGCACAATCTGCGGTATAGTTAATTGCTGGGTCTGTGCGTATTCGAGCATTTCAACGCGTATCAAAATTAGCTGTAACTTGACAAGAAAATGCTTCGAAATCGGCAACTAATCATATCGCCACAGTTAGCACCAAATATTAGAGCGACATACAACCAACATAAGCAGAGAAAATGAAAATATACTTTACAGACTTCTTTAATGTTCCGACAGAAACGTTAGATGACTATGGTGCATTTAATTTGTCACTCATAAACGACCTACCTGTTTTTATCGATCCTTTTTTATTATTTGGCAGTAAGAAACCTGAATATCAAGAATTGCACAAAAGTATTTTGGCATATTTGACATTTCTTAAATCTAAATCAGAGGCAGGAATAACTGACATTTCTCAAATTAAATCTTGGTATTTGTTCCCAGAGGTTAAACAAAATTGGTTCGGTTACAGCAAAGTTGGAAATGGAGGAAGCGGTTTAGGTGAAAAGTTTGGAAAAGCAATGTCCTCGTCAATGCATATTGTGTTTGACGACCTGGGAAAGGAAAGAATTACGCAAAGTTCACACCTAGAAAAAGCGGGACTATTTGAGATTGGCGTTGGAAAAGATAATATTAGTGACTTCACAACGAACTTAACAAAAGACTTTCTGCTATCATATACCGAAACCTTTGCAAAATCATACATTGACCCAAAGCAACTAAATGTTGTAAAAGTTGACAAAGCATTTTTTGATTATGATGTAGAACGGTGGATGCCAAAGGAATTTACACTTCCATTTATTTTTAATGATTATGTTCTACTAACACCAAGAGATATTCTCACAAAAGATGACAACTGGATTAATAGCAATGATTTACGAGGTGACTTTAGACGAATTTGCAATAGCATTCCTAATGACCAATTAAGAAATGAAATTTTAAATTACTTTCAAAAAACTCTGCCAAAGCCACCAAAAAACAAGCGCAATACCCAAAAAGAAATTACCATAGCAATTCAACAAACAATTAGGGATTTTCCAGAAATTATTAAGTGGTATATAAAACAGAAGGAGGAAAATAAGGAAGGAGCTAAAAATGTATCTAGACAAAAAGTTAAAGAAGTTGAAACATTGTTCATTCTTCAAATAACTAAATTTGTTGAGGCCCTAATTGATCAGACAGATTTTTATAAAATCAATCCAAATTCTTCTTTTGATGAAGCTTTTAAGCGGATAAGTTATTTAAAGCAAGTTATTGAAGCTAATGATGGATATAGACTATTTTATATTGATAATAAACCAATCAAAAGAGAAGAAGATTTACAAATAATATATAGACTTACTTGGTTTGCTTCTGACTTTGATATTAACAGAGAGCCAAACAATGGACGTGGACCAGTAGATTACGCAATATCAAAAGGTTCTAAAGACAAAACATTAATTGAGTTCAAACTTGCTTCTAACTCTAAACTCAAACAGAACTTAGCAAAACAAGTTGAAATTTATGAGCAGGCAAACAATACGAAAAAATCAATTAAAGTAATACTCTATTTTGACAACAGTGAGTTTAGAAAGGTGACAAAAGCGTTAAAGGAATTAAAACTGGACAACGACCCAAATATAATTCTAATTGACGCAGGACGAAAAATTTCAGCTTCAAATGCGAAGTAAAAGAAATACTGGTGCTAACAGATAGATTTTTGCTTCATTAGTAGCACCAAATATGAAACCTCTGCTGCAAGAAACAGATGAGGTGCCTAGAGTGATTCATCTCACTGAGCAAATTTGACCATTGGAAATTGATTCAACCTTAAGTGCTTTTAGGACAAAGAGATTTTTAAACATGAATAGTCCGCCGCGGCGGATGAGAGTCTTACGCGCAGCCTGTGCCGCTATTCGGGAGTTCTGTGGGAAGGTGAGGGTGAAATTCCCTTGTCAGACGCGATTGTGCGCAATGCGAAAAAAAACACCTACTATAATTAAAAACATGAAATTATGGAAATAACATTTTATGATAAGACTGGACATCCAAAGATTTATTTGTCAACAGACCATGATAATTCATTTTATACATGGGATGGACATGCTGTTGCCTATGCGTATGAAAACAAAATTTATGGATGGAGAGGAAAACACATTGGCTGGTACTTGGACGGAATATTATATGACTTAAATGGATATAGAGTGGGTTCAATTAGAGAGAAATGTTCATATTCTGTATATTCGGAATACTCAAAATATTCAAAGTATAGTAGATATTCAAGGTATTCGAGATATTCTCCTTATTCAAGACCCTCTTTAAGTTCATCGTATGCAAATATTGACTTGGTAGATTTTATATCACAAGACAAAGCCTAATAACTGAAATTCAAAAAATAAAACTTATCCAATGGAGACAAGATTTTATATTGACACAGAAGCCAATGACGATGATGCATATAAATTAGCAATGCAATTTGCCTGTGAATTAGCTAAAAACGACACAGACGTAAAGAAAATAGTTCTATATATTTATACAAAACAAAACACAGATTGGTTTGACAGACTATATGGAAGCGATGTTGTTAAAAAACTTTTCAATGGAATGAAATTTAAGGATTGTCCTGCGATATTCAAGTTTGAAACAAAATTAACATATCAGAAATCACAATATGGATCGGGTTCTGATATTGTAATATGTTGCGGAATTGACTCAGATGATATTTTACAAATAGATAATTATCATTCGGTTAAATATATTATAGCAATTCCTTGGCTAAAAAAACTCACCGAAAAATGGATTAAAACTTGGAATGCTAAAGAAATTTCTGGAAAAGGGAATACAAGGGAACAATTCCCTGAACCGAGTTCTATCGTGAAATTAGCAATGCAGGAATTAACCAACAGTATTAATATGTCAACAGGAATTAATCACCCAATGGATAATGTTAGAGCTAAAACATTCATAAAGTCATTGCATAAATATGAGCCTGAATTAAATTCCGATTTAGTAGGAGCATATCTTGTTCGAGAATTGAATTGGGATACACGACATGCAAAAGATATTGAGAAATTAATAGAAACACTGAATGCTGGACATTATTTTCGAGGTGGTCAGAAAACTGGATTACAAAACTATTATAAGCGCTGGGAAAAAGAATGTGAATAATCAAAGCACATAGATGCTTGGGAATCACTATTAAATGATTGGACTAATCTGGACCCAGAATGAATGGCCAAGATCTAAATTTTCTTATTGCGATAACTTTTAAGCAATGGAGGTGGGGATTTCAGGAATTTGAATCACTTGTATTGACCTGATTCTTTCAAATCTAAAATGTCTTTCAGCAGTTCTAAGATGACAGTGAGCTGTTAAATATTTAACAATAGATGTTTCTTCTCCATTTGCTATCTGGTCTTCATTAATTGTTTTCGGCGTAATTGTTCTAGAAGTAACTTCGCCGTGATAGTTTTCATATTTTATTAGCCAATAGTTCTCAACTTCAATATTTGCCTCTATAAAAGCTACTATTGAAATCATTTTTCTCTCAATAGTAAACATTGGCCAAGTCTCTCCAAAAATATTTGCTGCATTTGCATATTCTTTGTTATCTAATTGAATTGAACCTTCTTTATTAGTTAAAATATTATAGCCAGAAAGATAATAGTATCCTGATTTATGAAGTAATGTAGGCTTGAATAAATATTTCCTTTCAATTTCATTAACAATTTTCACGTCATAAATGTAATTCTCCTCTTCTATTATTTTGGAAATAGAATCAAGTGTGTCGGATTTAATCTCAGGGATAATATTAAGTGCCTCTAAAGGGAGAAACCTCTCAGAATATTTACTTCCTTTTGGATTGTACCATTTACACTTTGCTATAAACTTAGGGAATCCCTTTTTTCGTTCACCGTTTTTGGGTCAAATTGTGCCTCCTTTATTTCATACTTCTTGATTTCGAGCAATTCCATAACAGGACTAACAAATTCGAGATAGTGTGTTATTTGGTCTTTTTTGGTTGAACCTTCTTTTCTTGCCGACCTCTTTTCTTTTTCCAGTTCTTGCTTTATGGTTCTGAGAGATACAAGTTGGTATTTTAGATCTTTCCAATCTTTAAATTCTTCTGACGTGATGTTGATTTCATTGTAATCGCAGATCACCTTTTTAAGCTCATTTTGTTGCAGCCAAGTTTCTTCAAATTGATGAAGACTAGAATTATACCATAGGCATTTTACACTATGGCTTTTCTTAGGCAAAATCTCATTCCCAGACTTGTCATCATAACTTCCTTTGAGGTGATACAAGGTCTCAATAACTACCATAAGAGGAGGAGTCATAAGATGTTCTCCAACTAATTCAGAGGTGATTAGTTTTTCGTTAGAAGATGAGTTGTAAGGATGAGACTTGAAGGCAACAGTATCTCCAATTGAAAGTGTGGTCATGTTATGAGAAAATTAGGCTTATTGGGTTAAAAATTATAAATTCCTGTCCTTGCGGGGAAAAGCAGATAATAGTCGTTTGGCTGGGATCGTACGTCTCTTTTAAAAAGAGGTGACTTTGCCAAAAGTGGCATCGGTTGGTAATTGCTTAATAAATAGTTCCTGAATATACAGATTTTCTTTCTAAATCCCATGGAGGGAGTAGAGCAGATAATGTGCCATAGTGTACTTGCTAGATCAAGGTACAGAGCTAATGTCCATACAAATAGATAGCTTATTGGCTTATAGACCTTTAATGGTTTCATGAGTTTCTTAGTTTTCTTAATAATATAATTGAAATGCAGCGTGGCTCAAGAATTTGGGCGCTGATCCCACTCCTTATGGAGAGTATGATTATTGGAGTTCTGGTACGCCGTCCCCCGCAGGGATTTTTATACCAAAATATGATAGACAATTCCCTATGGCTTAAAAAACGTGGATATTACCACCTCACTCCCAAATTGGATGTTATTGGGAAGCAGAAGGAATATTTATCAAAAATCACAAATCCTAACTTTGTGAGTAAACATGGTTTTTTCCCACTATTGCATGCTGTTATCACAGAAAGACGGTATAAGAAATGTATGCCAGATGGGCGAAGGTCGCATGTAGATTCTGTTAAAGGCCCAACTGCAAAGAAAAGACCGCTACATTTTGCAACCCACATAGACAGTTTGATTTTTGGCTATTATGCCCAGAAACTTCAGATTCAGTATGAAAATGTTTTGCAAGATGATACACACCTTTCTGAAGCTATTACTGCATATCGAAAAATCTATAATGCCGAGGATCCAGATAGAGGAAAAAGTACGATTCATTTTGCGCATGAAGTATTTTCGGAAATTAAGAAGCAGGCTCTTTTAAAAGGATCCTGTGCGGTTTTAAAATTTGACCTAGAGAAATTCTTTAGCTCTATTGACCATCAATACCTAAAAATTGCATGGGCAAAAATTATAGGAAGGGAATCATTACCATTAGACCATTACAAAGTTTTCCGAGCGGCAACAAACTTTTCCTATATTTTAAAGGATGACCTTCGAAAGATCAAAAAAAGATTTGGCAGCAGAAGTGGGTTTGATGAAAGAAAGTTAAGCCAAATTCGAAAGCATGGGATTGAAAGCTATTTTGGATCACATGAAGAATTCAGAAATGCTGTGAAAGAAGGGGAAGTGAAAATTTTTAAAAATCCCTTTCGGTCCAAGGATAGGAAAAATAGGATTGGGATACCACAAGGTCTTCCTATTTCCTCAGTTCTAGCTAATCTTTATTTGTTAGAATTTGACCAAAATGTGATCCAAGAGGTAGTTAAGGGATTAGGAGGATTTTATCGCAGGTATTCAGATGACATAATAATAGTAACGGACTGTCAATATGAATCAAGGGTTGAAGAGCTTGTAATGAGTTTAATTTCAAAATATTACATTAAAATAAGCGAGGATAAAACAGAATTGTTTCATTTTTCTAGAAAGGATAATGGTTTGTTGAAAGGGTCGCTTAAAACTAAAGAAGATGGTTTTTCAGATGATTATCCACTGAATTATTTGGGATTTGATTTTTATGGAGATAGGACTTTAATAGCGGCAAAGAACCTTTCGAAATTTTATAGAAGAATGAAGGTCTCAATAAAAAGGAAAACAAAAGTTTCCGCCAAATCGGATCCAGATCAAATTGGTAATAAACCAGCAGTATTTTTTAGACAACTTTATCGCATTTATTCTAATTCCGATCTGGAGCGATATCGAGTCAGGACAAGAAGAATATCTCTTACAAAAAATAGATTTGGCGAATACGTTTATAAATCCAAAATAATACATAAACCAATGAAAGGTAATTATTTCTCATATGTTAAAAGAGCATCAAGGATCATGGGTGAACCTGCAATTGCTAATCAACTGAGAAATCATAGAAAAATTTTTAATTCTACCTTAAGAAAAAGGATGGAGATTAAATCATGAATATTTTCGAATATCATTGCTCTTTGACCGCTAAATAAGGTGGGTGTTAAAGGTGTAACGCATGGTTTAAAATTAAAAGAAAATGGAAAAGTGGCTTACAATAGATGAATATATGGATACTTTTTTAGGGTTATTGACATTTGTAGCATCACTTGGTGGCCTGTTTTTTTTATGGAAAGGTTATGTACTAGCTCAAGATTATTTAGTTCAACATGATGAAAAGTTCAAAGTGGAACGAAGAAGGATTGCTGCAGAAAATGGTTTAAGAGCCTTAATAAAAATGGATCAAATGATGTTTCAATTCTTTAGTTCGGTTCTATTGGCAGGAACTGAGGAGTATCCAAAGGTATTGCAGCTATCAATTTCAAGAAGTAAAAAATTTGATTTGACTCATCAGAAAGTTGCTCAAAAGATGATTTTTACTACTCTGGTTTTTCGATGGAATTTTCGAAAACTTCATAACTCCTTGAGCGATTACCATAAAGAACTGAAATTAAATGGTATGTTGATCAAGGACTTAGAGTTTGAACACCTTGAGCATGAATTTGATCTAACGATTAACGCAATCACTGAAATGATGCTTTTTCAGTGGGACAAAGAATTCAGAAGTGTATTTTCTACCCAAAAATTAGAGGAATTTAGACTAAAAATGCCGCTATTATTTGATGATAAATCTAAGCCTATAATTTCAAACTATGATGAAAAGGGAGAAGAGTTGAGACAATTCTTTTTGAAGTATTGTTAGAAACGTCAGGCTAAGGGCGAAGGCTAGCACTCCCTTAGCCCCTTTGTCTCACCAGTAATCACTTATCTTTGCATGGGACCATTTCGACTTTCTGATTTAGCCATATCTAGCAGGGAAATCTAGATTTACTTAATTCTAAACTTTGAATTTTTCTTTGATCTCTTTCTGAATGACTTCAAGAATCTTCCTATAGTCCGTTCCAATTACTTTAGACAGCTTGATAATGTCCTCTATAGAAAAGCGTTCTGGATTTCTTAATTTATCGGTATATGTATTATAGCCCATTTGAAGGGCTTTACATAAGTTCGTTGGCTTATGTTCTTGTAACCGCGATAAGCTATTAATGGAGCCTTGGTTAAAAAGTGCTCCGATTTCTTCAAACTCTTGGATTAGCTTTAGATGCTGTATTGATTTTTTAGTGTCCCTAGACTTCATTATGAACGAATCTGGGGCTATAGCTTTATTTTCAGAAGAAATATTTTCAAAATAGAATCATAAATTTGCAAAATGATAATATAGTTATATATTTGACTTTATATCAATTAGTTAAAAATCGACAATATTATTTACTAATTTATATGCAGATCTTCTTTTGAAGGACTGCTCAGTGAGTCTCGCCACTAAATCTGGTAAATTTTCCGCGCGAGGGTTCAAAGAGTGGTCCCGTTTCCTATTTTGCAAAGAAATAGGGCGGGCACTCCTTTTTGAAATGCGCGGACTGTCTTTGGCAGATGGCTTACCAGAGCCTTGTGGCATTAGAATTTGGAGTATTGCTCGCCCTTTGTTTCAGAAGAGTTTGCTCTCCTTTTCTATAAGACTCGTTTTACCATTTTTCATTTCTAATGAAAACGAGCATGATTGATTTACTTCCATTTCTGTTGCAGACAGTAGCCTGTAGGATCCACAGGCTGGGAGTGTATGCTCTATTGGTAAGCGGGTCATTGTGTTCTGTACCTATTACACATTATCTATTACCAGAGGAACTCGGCATCGCCGCGGGAGATCGCCTGTATCCCCTGAAGCCCAAGAATCCGATCTAAGGTTAAGGCACTTTTTCTCTCTGATTGCTTCCGATTGGGCTTAGTATGTTCGTCGGGACTACTCATACAGATCAGGGAGCGACGTTACACGATGATGGAGATCATCTGCTGCAGCATTTCATTAGCTCCATTACTTCATTTATTTCTTATTCATTATTGCTGGACTACTGGAAATCGGTAGGGTGGAAGAGGTGTGTCTTGATTTGAGTACAAAGTATCAAGTAGGAGAGTGCTCACTTCAGTATTTGGAAGTCATTAGTGAAGAATTTTGAATCTGAAGATGAGATTGCTTCGTCCTTCGTCCTCGCAATGACGGTACTCTCACCGCACATCGGCTTTCAGATTTCTGAATTAAGCTTTCAGACTTCCTACTTCCAACACCGGTCACCCGACATCGGACACCCAGCAATACAAACATCTAAAGCAATGAAAAAAACACTACTCATCTGCTTACTGGGACTGCTATGTCTACCCATAAGCACACTCACAGCACAGGTTGCTTATACACCTCCGGAGTCTGATTTGGTTGATCACTCCGGCTTACCAGGGCAGGAGGGCGAGAGTCCTTCTGCTCCTCTGGATACTTTGAATATTGGAGATCAGATTCCCACTGGGATAGAATTCTCCGAGGTCTTGCAGTTTGAGTCGGATAAGCTCCGCCTGGATGATAATTTGGGTAAGTATGTTATTCTGGAGTTTTGGGCTCCTACCTGTACGGCTAGTATCGCTTCCTTGCCTCATCTGGATGCCATCCAGAAAAAGTACGGGGAGAGAATTGCGGTTCTGCCTATTTCGGTCTTTCCCCAAGATAGGATTTTAGGGGTCATCTCTGGGATTGAACGTCTGGATGCAGTGGAACTACCTTTGGTGGTAGATGCTGGGAAGATGCTATCCTACTTTCCGCATTCGGTGATCCCCCATGTGGTGGTACTCGATCCTGAAGGAAGGGTAGTCGCCATCACGGGGATCGAGGATATTACCACTGCGAACTTGGACCGACTGCTGAGTACTGGTGAATCCTCCTTTAGAACCAAGGAAGATACCCGTGTGAGGCTTCCCAAAGGGGAGCGGCTGGTTTCCGGTTCTCCCGAGGTAAGCAATAAGAACATTTGGTTTCAATCTGCAATGACAGGATATATCCCGGAAATACGAGGGGGACTTTACCAGAACTTTGAGGAAATGTCCCATATCAGGATTACCAATAGGCCACTCTATGACCATTATAGCCTGGCCTATTCCGGAAAAAGCATGGTGGACTATTATGGTAGAAACCGATTTGAGACTGTAGGATTCGGTGAAGAAGAGCTCACCACCTCCAAGTCGGGCAATGATTATAGGGCGTGGATGGCACAGGGGAACCATGTGTTCGGGTATGAGCTGATTGCCCCTGCCCATACGGATCCTTATAAGATGATGAGGGAAGATTTAAGACGCTTCTTCCCGCATATTGAGGCTAAGGTAGAGAAAAAGAAGAAAACGGTCTATGCATTGATCCAGCAGGAAGGTCACGCCTATCCTCCTTCAGATACTGAACAGAGTTCTTATACCATGGATGGCGGCCTTGAAATGAGGAACCTTTCCATACAGGGGCTGGTACATCATCTGAATGTGGTCTTTCTTCGCAATAGTCCCTATCCGGTCATCAACAAGACGGGATTGGACTATCCCATCGATCTGGATCTCCAAGCCAATTTTTCCGATGTGGAAAGTTTGGGTCAGGCACTCAGGGAAAAAGGACTTGACCTCATTTTACGTGAGGAAGAAATCAGTGTTTTGGTGATAAGAAAAGTCGCGGAACCTAAACTACTGGCCTTATGAGAACTCTTCGATATCTATTGGTTGGTCTGATGGTCTTTGTTTTTCAGACCTTGCAGGCGCAGGAGTTCTTACAAGGAACGGTAATGGAAAAAGGCAGTGGCATTCCCATGGCCGGTGCATTGGTTTTGATTACGCCGGATATTGGCTCCTCGGTGGCTGATGAGGAGGGGGAATTCCAGATGGAATTGGATGCTGGGGAGTACGAGCTCAGGGTAAGTTTTATGGGATATAAAACCCTGACCACAAAGGTGAGGGTACCGTCGGGGAAGGTACTTCTACTGGAGATGGAACCCATGGAAATGGGACTGGATGAAGTGGAGGTGGCATCCACAGGCTATCAGGAAATCCCAAAAGACCGTGCCTCAGGTTCATTTGTAACGCTGGATGAGGAACTGATAGACAGGCGGGTCAGTACCAATTTGGTGGACAGGCTGGAAGATGTGACCTCAGGGTTAATTTTCAACAGGGCAGGGGATCAGACGCGAGACGCCCATTTCCATCCGTGGAAGAAGTACACTAGGGGTGTTTTCCCAGCCTTTGATTGTCATTGATAATTTTCCCTATGATGGAAGCCTGGATGACATCAACCCCAATGATGTGGAAAGCATTACCGTATTACGGGATGCGGCTGCCGCTTCTATCTGGGGAGCACGCGCAGGGAATGGGGTGATTGTAATCACCACCAAGTCAGGTAAGCGGAATCAGGAAATGAAGGTGAGCCTGACTGCCAATTCCAACTGGATCCAGCAGCCCGACCCCTTCCTTTCCCCGGTCATGGGTATTGATGAATTTATAGCGATAGAAGAGGAGCTTTTTGAGAAAGGGTATTACAACAGTACCTTTTCCAATCCTACACGTCCTGCGGTCACCCCGGTGGTGGAAACACTTTACCAGGAGAGGAAAGGGCTGATCAGCGGTGAGGAAGCTGACCGCCGAATTGCCGCTTACCGGAGTTATGACCTTCGGGAAGATATTCAGCAGTACCTCTACCGTCCACAGCTGAACCAGCAGTATAGCTTGGGTTTGTCGGGCGGATCTTCTGCCCATAGCTACCTCATTTCTTTGGGCTATGACGACCAGCGACTCTCTGAGGTAGGCAATTCAAACAACAGGTTTACCTTGAATGTGAAAAATGATTTCCGTTTGGTTAACGATAAGCTGGGCGTACAAGTAGGGTTTTATGGGGCAAAAAGCCGGGAAGTGGATCAGAATGCTGGACCAGGTGACTCTGAGCTTTACCTCGGCCCAGTCCATGTATCCCTATGCCCGTCTGGCCGATGAAAATGGCAATCCGCTTGCCTTGACCAACAGGTTTGACAATTCATTCAAGCGGGAAGCGGAAGCATCAGGCCTGCTGGACTGGGATTACGTTCCCCTGGATGAAATAGGGCTTAGTCCCACCAAGGATTATCTGGATGACTGGAGATTGAATCTGGGACTGGATTATGCGTTGCTCAAAGGGTTGAAGGCCAGGATTCTCTATCAATACTGGCAGATGAACACACGCAGCGAAAGGCTGTATGACCAAGACAGCTATTACGCCAGGGAGGAGATCAACTTGTTCAGCGAATTCGATGGGAACGGAAACCTGATCCGGAACATTCCCTGACGGCGGGATCTTACAGCATTCCAGCAGGTTCTCCAACAGTCATTCAGCCAGGGCAATGGTGGAATATGCGGGAGATTGGGATAATAATTGGGAATTTAACTCTCTGGCTGGGGCAGAATTGAAAATGCTCGATTTTGAAACATCCAGTCAAAGACTGTACGGGTACAATGCAGAAACGGGCAGTACCCAGAAAGTGGATTACCTAGCTGTTTTTCCCCAGTATAATTTTCCATTGATCACGTCTCCGGTTACCCATGCGGATGGTGTAGGGGCTGGGGCAGACCGCTTTTATTCCCTGTTTGCGAACGCCTCGCTTACCTATTCAGACCGCTACCTGCTCACCCTGAGCGCCAGGAAGGATGCTTCCAATCTGATTTGGAGTTGAGGCAAACCAACGGGTGGTACCACTTTGGTCGGCCGGCCTGGGCTGGACACTCAGTGAGGAAGACTTTTACAACTGGGAGGGCTTGCCCTATCTAAAACTCAGGTTGTCCTGAACTGGTTATAACGGCAATGTGGACCGAAGCCTTTCTGCCTTTACCACTGCAAGGATAGCGACCAGAAATACATTGACCAATTTGCTCTTATGCGCAGATTGTCAATCCCCCTAACCGAAACCTGCGATGGGAACGCATCAAGATCACCAACCTAGGGCTGGACATGGAAAGTAAAACCGGCAGGATCTCCGGGACTTTGGAGTTTTACCTGAAAGACGGGCTGGACCTGATGGGACAGTCCCCTTATCCCCCGAGCGGCAGGTATACTGACCTTCACCGGTAATAATGCCTCCATGCGGACAATAGGCTATGATCTGCAGATGAACACCAGAAACCTAAAAGGAGGATTGAAATGGAATACTGCCTTTTTGCTGTCCGGCCTAAAGGAAAGAGTGACTGATTATGAGGTAGAATCCCCGGTAGCAAGTATTCTAGACAGAGGAGCATCCGGAGGGGGTGGGGGAGTGAACTATCCGGTGGAAGGAAGGCCGCTGTTTTCTTTCTACAGTCTGCCATGGGCTGGTTTAAACCCGGATACTGGAGCTCCTCGTGGCCTCCTTGATGGAGAGCCTACCGAGGATTACCGTACGCTGGTCAATGAGGCGAGCCTGGAAAGTATTGTCTATCACGGTCCTGCCAGACCCACAACTTTTGGATCCTTGCGGAATACCTTCAGTTTTAAAGGGATCAGCCTTTCTGCCAATATCACCTACCGTTTTGGTTATTATTTCAGAAGGACTTCAGTTCAGTACAGCAGTATACAGATGGGCAGGGGGGGGCATTCAGATTATGGTCTGAGGTGGCAGAATCCGGGAGACGAACTGTTTACCCAGATTCCTTCCCAGCCTGCTTCCATAGATAACCTGAGGGATACCTTCTATCGCAACAGCAGTGTGCTGGTCGAAAAAGGCGATCATATACGGCTTCAGGATGTCCGGTTAGGCTATAGCCTTCCAAAGAAGGGTAATGGTTTCTTCTCCGGATTTAGCCGGTCAGAAATCTTCCTTTATGCCAATAACCTGGGGATGATCTGGAAAGCCACCGATACAGACTGGGATCCGGATTTTGGAAGGCAGATACCCAGAAAAAGCATAGCCGTAGGTATTCAACTTGATTTTTAACAACAACTAAAGGTAGCCGGAGACTTTCTTCATAAAGGGGAGGAGTGATTACCTCCAAAATACAATATTCCGGCTTAGCTGTGGAGCCAGCTGGCTCCACGGCACCTTTTAACTTAGACTTAAATACGATGAACAGAATAAACATAAGATTAATAATGTTCGGATTCAGCCTGCTTTTATGGGGCTGTGAGGGATACTTGGATGAAAAGCCCAATCAGAATCTGGTAGTGGTGAATACCTTGGCAGATGTGCGGAGTCTTCTGGATAATTCAAATGTTTTTAATGAGCAGCCCGTGCTGGGGGTATTGGCAGCAGATAACTATTATCTCGCTGATGCCGGCGTGGCAGATTTATCCGTTTACCAGATAGGCTCTTATTTCTGGATGGACGATCCTTTTCAGGGAGACTATGTAGGCGACTGGATTTCTCCCTACGAACAGGTGTTTTATGCCAATGTGGCACTGGATGCACTGGATGATTTGGATAAAAATGAAGGGGTAGGATCCGCTGAACTTAGGGGAGAGGCCTTGTTTCACCGTGCTTATGCCTATTATCAGTTGCTTCAGTACTTTGCCCCTCCTTACCAGATGGCTGGTGGAAATGATAAGTTGCTGGGGATTGTGCTGAAGGATAGCCCAGATGTCAATGAGAAGAGGCATTCCGATCCAATCTGGAGGAATGTTACAGGAAAGTTCTGGATGACCTGAATGAAGCGGTGACCCTTTTACCGGATTTTCAGCTTCCTAAAACCAGACCAAGTAAAATTTCTGCACTGGGAATGCTGTCCCGTCTGCACTTGACCCTATTTGACTATCAGGCAGCTGCAGCTACGGCAAGAGAAGCATTGGAGCTATATCCAGATCGGCTTGATTTTAGGGAAGCGGACGAGACTGCCCGTTTTCCCTTTGAGCGGATGGGTAAGGAGGTCATGTATTATTCCGCTTTGTTGACTGTTTCTTTCAATAGGTCTTCCGAAGTATATGTAGATACTTTGCTGGCTGCTTCCTATTGGGAGAATGACCTTCGTCTTCCGGTTTATTTTGACTCAGTGGGTCCAAATAGACTCTCCTATACAGGAAGGCTTTCCGGTACCACTGGTATGTTTGGAGGTATCAGTGTGGGAGAATTGGAGTTGAACCTGGCGGAAGGATTGGCCAGAACGGGGGATGATTCCGGGGCTAAGGAGGTGTTGGGGGAGTTCTTGTCCAGAAGGATCACTGGTGATGAAATCCCTGCTTTGGAAGAAAGGGGAAAGGAGTTGGTCCGGTTAATTCTAGAGGAAAGAAGAAGGGAGTTGATCGGAAGGGGGCTCCGTTGGACTGATCTGAGAAGAATAAATCAGGAAGCGGATTATGCAGTAACCTTGCAAAAATCTTTGAATGGAGAGTCCTATATCTTGGAGCCTAATTCGTTGAGGTATACCTATCCTATACCTGATGATGAGATTGTATTATCCGGTATCAGGCAGAATGAAAGGTGAAAAAAATCCCAGGGAAGAATTACCCTGGGAATTAACCTTTTATCATAAGGCGACATAGGTACCTTCTTCCAGATTTTCTATGGTGCCAAATGGATTGTCATTGACGAACTCCACTGCACATTCCTGAGAACTTTCATCGCATTCATAATCCACAAGGATTTCCTCATTGGTTATCTCACGATAGCCGTTGGTCATCGCATAGTCGGGATGAGAATCCGGGGTCCAGACTTTGGTGGCAGTTTTTTCTGTTACCATAGACGGTACATTCATGGCCATGGCCAAGGTTGCTCCGAATACTAATCCTAGTGCTGGGAGCAGATTTTTAATTGATTTCATAATCTGGTCAGTTAGTGGGAGGTTTCTCCCTGTTGAACATAGATTTTACGCAGTTCCACTGATCCGGAGCCCCTTCCAGGGACTTCAACCTTCATGAGGAATCCGTCCAAGAACTCCGGGTCAGCGGATGAACCGTCCGGGTTTCCCCGGTTTTGGGAGTCGATTCGAATCCCTGCACCGCCGAGTGTTGACTGGCATCTTCGCTCCCAGTCATGAAGATGGACGCTGCGGTAATTATGGTTTGATTTCCTAAGACTGATGGTCTTTGAATTTGTTATTTCTGCTATTTTTTGCAGCCCGTACTTTAGAATCTTGGGCTGTGGGCGACGGCTCCACTTCCGTCGCCCTTTATTATGATGATTACTCTTGCTTCATGTGGGTATTATGCCTTCTTTACTTATATTTGCATTGTTGTAGCATTTGGCTACCGCCTTAATAATTAAAGCTTAACAACCCTAGGAAAGCCTGAGACTATCGTCTTGGGCTTTTTTGTTGGCTTACACTCAGTCAAACTATCAAGCAGCTAACCTTCTACAGGTAACATTCTTCCTCCTATTAGTGAAGTTTCGGTATGGGTTAATGCGAAGCACGGTGGCGACTACGAAACTTTTAACCTATTAACCAGTACTTCTTAATCCTTAACTTGCATCGAATCTCTTTGATTAACTGTCCATAATCCATAAACTGAAATACCGATACACCCCAGATTCATCCAGAAATGCTCCGCCCATCCCAAGCTCTCCAAAATGCCCGCACAATTACACGGCAGCCTTGGGAAAGCTCCCACCCAGATCAGTCCCACATAGGTGGTAAAGACAGTGAGCAGGAGGGCACTGCTTATGTATCCCCACCATCTAGTAACTGTAAAGAGCAGGAGCCCGGTAATCAGCAACTCAGTGATTGGTATTGCATAGGATAATATTTCTGCCAGCTCCGCAGGAAAGGTTTGGTTGCGAAAAAGCATTTCTGTTTGCTTCCCAGCGGAGAAGTTTGTCCAGTCCGGTGTAAGTCCAGAGTAGGATCAATAGCGCTGAAGGTATTTTTGATATCATGTACATTTGAGTAGGATTAGTCCAGGATAACTCCTGTGAATTTTATGATCCTGATTTAACTCCTTTGGGTTTCAATAGGCTGTAAACCAAGGGGTATAACCGAAAGATGTGCTCTTTTGTATTGGGGTAAATGTGGGGAGAAAGAGAAACTTAAAGCAAGAAGATGGCGAACATTGCAGGGTTTTTGGTGAAATTCGCAGGCAACTTGAATAAGTAGTTGGTATAGCTAGGTGGATTTTTGAATTTATGTAGTTTGGGATATCCCGAACAGGGAGTGGCATTGCCTTTTGGGATACCTTAACTATAAGCTTACTGTTGATTAATCGGATGTGGAATTTTCCTAAAAATTTTTGAACGCTGATTTATAATGATTAACTTAGTTTGTTCTAAAGTACATTTACTTTTTTGGAAACAGTCATTCTTTATTAGTAGTGGAGAATTAATAGAATGATAGGGTGTATCACTTTGAAGACCTGTTAATCAAGCTGTATAGGCAGGAAGGGGTTGGAAAATAGTTACTTCAACTAATGCTTTACGGGTTCCGCCCATTTGTTTACTAAAAAGTATCAGAATAGGCTAGCATTACTGGTCCATGGTTTGGGCCATGCAGAAAAAAAACCTGCACAGTGGCAGGTTTTGGAAACCGGAAAATTTTTGGGATACTGATTTACCTTAAAAATATCCGGTGCAGTTGGCGGACTTCAGTAGAAGTCATTCTACATCAGAACAGCTCAATTTTAAGCTCAAACACGTGTAATCGTGGTACGACACTCCCGGAAGAAGCTTCCTGTTACCTTACCGGTTGTGCTGTTGCTTTTTTTCTGATAACTGATTTTCCTGATGGATCCGAGTGCCCTCTGGCATTCCTCGATAGTTTGTTTGTTGATCATAACATGTGATTTTTTGGTGTCATGGAAGCTAGTAATACTATGAATGGGTCTGACCGATCAGACGAAAGTGGCTGGTTTTGGGGTGTAATTGACAAGTTTGCACATCCGACAAAATATCCTCTCTACTTACTTTTCCTAATTTTTCTCTTTTATGCCTTTGTGGATCTGGTTTTGACCTTGATAGAATACGGTGAAATCGACGGATTGGCAATGGCACAGTACCACTTTATTACAGGGTATCTGACCTGTGCCATGTATTTCAAGTTGGTTCTCCCGGAATTTGTCAACCAAACAAGAAGGCTTCGGGCGATGGTATATTTTCTGATCTTATTTTCCGTTTTGGTAGCTGTGAAACTGTGGGTACATCAGGTGTTTTTGGGTGAAATTTCTTTGTCCAAAAGTTTTCTTGTGAATGAATTCAACAGGCTCTTCAATTTTTTGATCTTAACCTCTGTGGTGTGGGCTTACTACTATAACCTTGATCTAGGGAAGAGTAAATATGATGTGGAAATCAAGCACGAACAATTGAAGGTAACGCATCGGTCCATGCAGCTGAGTTCCCATTTTGTGTTGAATTCCTTAAGTAGTTACCTGTCTAAAATAATAAAACTTTCTCCTGCTCTGGGAACGGAATTTATCAGCCTGATTTTTTTGTTCAGGTATAGTTTTAAGGGATTTGCTGAGCCCAATTTCCTGAATGAGGAAATAAAGGCGGTGGACAAATACCTCCAAATCCAGAAAATGCGGTTTCCAAAGCTTTCATTAATTGCAGTCATTGAGGTAGCCCCAATTTCAAAAATGCTGCCCATGCCCTGAAGTTATGTCTCCTTACCTTGGTGGAAAATGTATTTTTTCATGGGGATTATTCTAATGTGGACCACCCCTGCAGTATTAAGTTTCTGCTTGTTCAGGAAGAACCTTCTATGGAGTGGGTATTCAGGGTTAACATTGCCAACAAAGTTCAGAATAGAGGGATAAAATTTCGTTCAGGCTTTGGAGCCTCTGCTGTTTTCCGTGTGTTGGAATATGAATTCGGCGATGGATTTCACTATAGGGTAGAGTCAGACGAGTCAAATTATTCCTTACAGCTTACAATACATTATGCGAAAACGATACAAAATAGGTCTGATAGACGATGAGGAGCATATATTGGATATCCTGATCCAAGAAATCTCCATGCTACCGGATTATGAGATTGGGTTTGCTACTTCCGACCCCTTCTTGGGCTTGGAATATGCCCGCGATGGAATGGCGGACATCCTTATAACTGATATTTTAATGCCTGAGCTGGGCGGACTGGAAATATCAAGAAAACTGATAGATTCAGGGATCCCGGTGATCATTTGTTCAGGTCACTCAAGATATGCTATCCAGGGGTATAAAGTGGAAGCGCTTCATTTTTTGGAGAAACCACCTGAATCTGTTGATCTGGCTGAGGCCCTGGAAAAGGCAAAGAAGAAATTGGACACCCTGTACTGGGTCAGAAAGGAAATAGAGGGAGAAATTCGGGTGATAAGCGATAAACTTGGATATCGAAATCAGGTGTTTAATCCCTCAAAAATCTTATACCTGGAACAGCAGAACAAAAAGTCCATCGTAAAGCTGGATGATGGAAGCGAATTTTCTATGCCTTCTTCCTTCTTGGAAAGTCTGAAGAAACTCCGGTCCAGATATATGGTTAGGGTGCATCAATCTTATGCAGTAAATATTCTAAAAGTGAGCAGACTTCATCCGGAGGAATGTGAGCTAGTCTCAGGGGATATGATAACTATGAGTAGAACCTATAAGGAAGAGGTGAGACGTATTTTTGAAAACAAACGAATTAATTGATGGGGCACTTATGCACCTTGGACATATTCAGATGTAGGGAAGGGGCCTTTATCTTTCCATTGGTATATACCTGTTTTCCTAATTCCCTGTAGAGCCTGTATCTGATCCTACGTTCATGGTATTGTGTTTTCTGTGGAAAAAACCGGTTGACCATCATATGAAGGTGGTTTAGCAGAAAATGACTACCTGAATTTCCCAAAGTATAAAAATAGTCATGGGAGCGTATGATGTTGAGGTAGGTTGCTGCAGGGAATATTTCTATATCATTTGTTGATACATAATCAAAAGTTGATTTATAGGCAGAGACTTGGTTGAATGGCATATTTTTGACTTCAGCTTTTAGTTCTTCAAACAACTGGGGGTAGTTGGGAGACTGGGATAATATGAGCGTCCAAAGTCTGATAAGAAGGTTTTCTTTATCATCTGGCTCATCATGAAGGTGTAGGTTTTGATTGGTTTTTGTGGCTAGGAATTTTGATTCCATATGGAACAGGCAGTGCGAAATTTCCAGGTCTTTGATTCCGTATTTGGAGGTTTCAGGGAAATAATGTGCTGTTTTCCAATCCAATCCTTCTAAGGAAAACAGGTTAGAAAAGTAGGGTAATAGCACACACTTTTCCTTGGTAGCTATTTCCAATAGGCGTAGGCGGATCTCAACAGCCCCGTTTTTGCCATAGATTAGAAAAAACCAGGTTGTGACAATGGAGCTGGTTTCCGGTTTTTCCAAATGTTGGAACAGGTACTCCAATACCTCTGGGATGTCGGATTCGACTAGAGTAAAAGTGAAACAGAGGCAGTGATTATAGGCACTAGTTATAGGATTGAACTCCCCTGACAAAGGGAGTGTGGGGCGAGGCCGGGAGTATTGGAAAACAAACTGTGGGTAAGCTGCCGTACCATCTTCTGAGCGAAATATGCCGGAAGGAAACCAGGATGGATCACTGATGTAGAGTGTTTTGGAGCGTTTAAGTTCTTGCCATAGTATCTGCAAGTCGTCCGGGTTGTACCGGTTGAGCAGTAGCTCCCTGTCTGCATGACCGGCAAGTATGTGCTGGGGAATACCCACCTCATCCAGTTTTTCAGGCAGTTTAGTTAGATCGTAAACATGATCGGCAGCAAGCCTCCATTCTTTGGCTCTGAAGACAGATTTTTCCCACAATTGAGCTGGGAACAATAGGAAGTGTTGGTGAAAGATTCTTCCTGATAGGGCTTAAATCTAAACCTTTCCTGATGGGCGGCCTCCCATAACAGCCTTAGGATAGGATGGGTGATCTGTTCTCCGTTCAAGGGGTGCAGGATAACTGGTATTACTCTTTTCCCGCTGGGTTTATGGAATAGCTGGATTTGGTTGGCGCTCATTCCTAAGTACAGCTCATCGAATCCCAGTTGGTTTTGAGTTGCTGGAACGAAAGCAGTGATTTCATAAGCGAAGAGGTTGGTGACATTGCAGATGTGTTGTTTTGAATCGGATTCTTTTAGCAACAGATGCGCATAGATCACGTCATTATCGGCATAGATACAGTTTTTGGTTTCTTGGCTGTGTGCCTCTATCGCTGGATGCCTGTTAAATCTTCCGGTATAAACAAAAGGACGGTTGCATACCATGTTTTCTATGACTGGGTTTCCCAATGAGTCTAGCCGAAAAAGAAGCTGTAGATCGTTGAATTTCTGCTTGATCGAGTTCTTTGGAAGGAAAAAATTCCTCAAGGTCTATGGAATGTTGGGTTTGATGGACGGGTAGGATCGGGGTAATGTCGTTTACAGGGGAATTGTTTGGCTGTAGAAATTGCCCGGAGAGAAAACCACTGTGGGATAAGAGTGTCTCAAGGTTGAGGTATCGGTCATCAAAATGGGTGGTGAACCAGTTTTTGAAGTCTCTCATATAGTTGCTTTCCTCCTTTGCAAACAATGCTCCCGCCGAATCTATGAACTGTTGCAGTTGCTGTTTTGTGGTTTCAGGGATTTCGAGGTGATTTTGAACCGCCATGTCGGTACCGGTGTATTGGGATTCCATCAGTATTCAGGGGTCAGAAATCCTGTTTCTAGAATCTGCTCCCATAGCTTTTTTGCCTGATTTAAAGCCATATCCGATTCGTTTGGATTGAGTAACTTTTGGAATACAAGGAAGTCTATGGGTTGTTTTGATGCCTGGTATGATCAGGGTTTCAAAGAGGCTGTTAACTGGAAATTTGCATCCCTTCCAGTGTTTGCACTTATCATCAAAGATCAACGCATGGTAATACCCGAGCTTTTTATGGATTCCTGGAATCAGTCGGTAGTGGCTGTTCAACGGGGTTAATTCAGACTCAGTGTTTTCGGAGGGTTTTATTCTGCTACTGCTGACCACTTCTTCTGTCTGCAGGGGAAAACGTAGGTTTATTTGATTACCCCACTTACCCACGCCAACTCCGGCAAACTTTCCGAACGGAGTAGGGCGGAAACGTCCACGTAGCAGGTATTTCCTGAGTTTGATCCTGAGTTTGGGCTCCAATTCCGCAAATGGTTTGCTTTGAAGCTCACGGTAAAAAGCAGTAGAAGAAAGCTTAATTGCTTCTAGGATGGTTGCTCTGTTTAGTTCGAGTTCTGCCGGGTCATCGATGTTATAATGGAAAAGCGGGATTCTGTATAGTAAAGACATAAGGATTGTTTTTTCTTCAATCCTAGCTGTAAATGTGATTGGTCTGATGTTTCTGGTGAAACTGTATGGGATTTAGGTGAACTTGGCATAGGTCCCCTTACTTTTCAAATGGATATTCATCGGGAAATAGCAGGTGACTTAGTTGCTAAATCAATGGATCAGAGAGGTTGCTTTTTATCGAAGTTAGAGGCATGTTATGCAGCATATCCTATTTTGGACCACTCGATTGGTATGATCTACTAGATTGACATATCCCTAATAGCATTGAGGATTTAAATACCAGGCGCCTTAAGGATGGGGCATTGATTGACTTTTTTGAACTCTTGAAGTCAGGAATTGCTGGATATTTTCAAATCTGTATTTTACCGCTTGATCCATTCTTTAAACTTTCCTACCCTGCTCTGGCTAACAGTGACCTCTTCTGAGAATGTGGGGGATAGGTGTAAGAGGAGCTTTCCATGGCCGTTTGACCTGAAATGGGTGCAGGCGCGGTAATGGATTATCATCTTACGGTTTATCCTGAAAAAATCACGCCTTGGTAATTTCCGTTCTAGCTCATCCAGTGTCTCATTCAGAAAGTAGGTGTTTTGGCTAGTAGTAACCAAGTAGTTCATTCGGTTTTGATGGTAAATAAACCGTATTTCTTCCAATTGCATGGGAATCGTTTTACTTCCCTGTTGGACAAGCATGAGTTCCATCTCAGTTTTAGTGTGTGTATTGCCTTCCGGATTCTTAGGATTTGGTAATAAAACAGGTAATAGATATTGAACAGGAAGACAGGCAGCATCATTGTAGGTATGGAGCTGTTATACCCTGGGTTATTGGGGGATGAAGTCAGTCCAACATACCACTTATAAACATAAAGTAAGAATAAGTCTATGATTCCAGGAAGTAATACGCCAAGGGCAAATTGAAGCGTAAGCCGGATCATGGGTCTTTCCTTCCAGTCATATCCGTGGTCAAGCCGAACGGTTACCCTATGGACAAACTCAATGAAGAAACAGGCGATTAAAAAGACGGCTAATAACTTGATGTAAAATGAACCATCGGAGAGTGTTTCCAGAAACCGTGCCCCTGTTCCGTACATGGCTACCAGAAAAGCCGCAATTACGCATAGCAGGATGCGAATCATTTGGTCATTGTATCGTACCGGTAGCTTCTTTTTAACCAAAACACAAGTAGTTACAGTCCCAATCCCGGCTCTAAGTGGGGTTCAGGGTTTATCTGGGTCCTTCCGAAACGGAGATTATAGGTACATAAGTTAATAAACTCTTAATTAAGTCAGTGATTTAGGCCTTTATTGAAGCTAATACCCAATGGTTTTTAAGAATTCTTTGCCTTGGTTTTAAGGTTTCTGCTTCGATTTATCCTGTTAAGACCGTTTTTTTTCATTCCTATTTGTAACGGGGTCATCCAGTAAATCACCTGATTCATGTTCTAGGGATAGGTTTTTTTTGAATTTATCTCTGGGAGAAATTAGGTTTGTTCTGTACCTGAATGGGTACTCAGGCCTAATGATTTTCAGCCCGCGGGCAGTTTTAACAGGGGATTACTTCCTATAAAATTGTCAGAACATGATAGCTAATGAACATTTTAACCGGCTTTATTTACGGATGAAGGAGGAGGTAGGGGCTATAGGGTCATCTACCAGCAACCCACTTCGCGCGGCAGAACAATCCTACCGGATAGTCAGCACCTACTGCTGCAGCCAGGTAAAGGCAGCAAAAGCCTTTAATTCTCCTGAATCAGAGGTAGCGTTTTTTAAGAAGATCAGACCGGGCTTTGAGGCTGAGCTCCTATATTTTGGTGAGCTCTATTATATTCTTTCCACCCTGCCAAGAAGAAGGAAGGACAGGATCAGGCATCTTGCTAAGCAGTATGCCCCGATTCGATTATTTTTCCGAAGATATCAGTTGCTATATGAATACTGGAGTCTTGGAAGATCGGATTGTGATATTCAGCTTTTTACCCGGGAAAAAGTGGATGCCCCCCTGCCGATTGTGAGTCCGCTACCGCTTGGGGATAGCCATTGTACCCCTGCTGGAAAAGTTTTTGCCCGATTCCGTGCGTATAGTGAGCTACACGGATTTTTGGATAAGGAGATTAGCCGACTGGAAAACAGGATAGAAAAGGAGAGCTCAAGCGCTTAAATGGACAGCTACTAAAGCAGCATTGGTCGAACTTGCCTATGCGTTGAAAGCTACCGGGGCTGTTAACAACGGCAATGCTTCCATCCGGGATATTGCCACACACCTGGAGCGGGTATTCGGTCAGGATCTTTCCCAGTTCTACCGTACGTTTCAGGAAATCCGTATCCGAAAAAACAGCAGGACTACTTTTCTGGACCGCATGAAGGATAAACTGGAACGTTGGATGGACAATACAGATCTGAACGGCAGGGGGGAAGACTCATTTTTTATCTTTTTTTTTCTCCCACCTTCGGAATTCGGTGTGAACATTTTTTCTGATTCCGGCGCAGGTTTGTAGCAACAAAATTAAATACCTATGCTGGAAAATGTTTCATGGGGAGTCTTTCTTACGCTGCTTGGAATAGTACTCACTTGCTACTATGGGGTTGTAGTAATCCGCTATTTCCGGTCTGACATTTCCGGTTTTCTGGTAAAGGGAAAAAGAGTGGGACAGCTGGGTAACCAGGGTAGGAAAAGGGATGAAAGTCAAACGCTCTTCCATGGATAATCTGTATGCATTGCTGGAGGAATTAGATGCTGAATTCATGGCTAATGTAGGAGGGAAAGGCGAATTGATTCAACTCCTTAGTCAAAAGGTAAGGCACTACGGGTTGACTGATTCTCCTGCGGCACGCAAAATCCTAATTAACCACCTGCTGCTTGCGGGCAAAAATGGACAGATAGATTTTGAGGAACAAGAGGTCTTTGTCCTGTTCAACGCCTAACCAGACTGATCATTCAAACCAACTAAACTCACATACTATGAAAAGGATTACGAAATGGATTAGTGTTATGTACTTCTTGTTACTCGCAGGCGTGGTGAAAGGCCAAGACGGAAATGCGGGCATCAACGAGGCCACCCAGCAAGTACGTGGATACTTTCAGTCGGGTACAGGATTGATGTATGCCATAGGTGCCATTGTTGGACTCGTTGGGGCTGTTAAGGTGTTCAACAAATGGAATAACGGGGAACCGGATACCGGAAAAGTCGCTGCCGCCTGGTTTGGTTCCTGTGTGTTTCTGGTCGTGGTTGCCACGGTGCTTCAGAGTTTCTTTGGTGTCTGAAACTATGCTGGATATGGACCTGCTCAAACAGCGAAAAAAGGGGATACTTCCTCTTGGAAATTGACATTGCAGGACGCGTATATTCGGTTGATTTGCGGCTCAATGAACTACGGAATGTGGAGTTGCCCAACAAAAAACTTTCACTCGATGAAATGGTGACGGCTCCAAACGGAAGACATTACCTGTTCTTCTATGACCGTGAAAGCCGGTCCATTCTGCATGCTTTTTCGGACATGGTAAGCTTACCGAAGAATGCTGTCTTGGTGGAAATCCCGGATGAACTGGGGCTGGACCCGGTAGGGATGGCCAGAAAGTACGGACTGAGTGATGAGTACTTCCTCAAGATGCATCCCTATGAAAAAGCGGGTAAGGCTACACTTACTTCATTGGATAAATCAGGACTGCCGGAGTTTGTTGTGGCTAATCAAAAACAACTTCAACAAGGCCTCCAAGATCCGCAGAAAATAACCTTCCGCAAATCCCCATAGCTGCCTGTAGAGCACTGGCGTTACGCTTGAGCACATTACGGTTACCAACTCTATCTTATTCTGAACCTTAGTAAAGCTATAGCATGATCAAATACCCTGTCAATAGAGGAATCAACAAGCCCATGGAGTTTAAGGGACTCAAAGCACAGTACATCGGATACCTGGCAGCAGGACTGGGACTTACACTGATTGCTTTTGCAATCGGGTATATCATAGGGGATGTCCATGTATCTGTGCCTTGGGGTGGCCGTAGTGCTGGCAACAGCAGATTTTGTACTGGTGTATCACCTGAGTGCTACCTATGGGGAGCATGGTCTGATGAAGAAAATGGCCCAAAATCAGGTGCCAGCCAGTGTGGTCATCCGAAGTAGAAAAATCTTTTATAACCTGATCAAGCGCTGAGCATGGATGTAGATAATTTATTTCCAATCTACAAAGTGGAGCATAACCTGATTCTTTCCCGGGTTGGGGACATGACAGCAGGCTTTGAGGTTGGCCTGCCTGAATTGTTTTCATTGAGTTCCGCAGCATTCGAAGGATTACATCATGCCTGAAATAAGGCTGTTGGGATACTGCACGGCAATACCGTGCTGCATAAGCAGGATTGGTTTACAGATGGCGCATATCAGGGAAAGTTTGAACGACAGGATCATTCCTTCCATTCCCTTTCCAGTGAGCGCTTCTTTGCGGAACGGCCGCATCTTAACCACCGCTGTTTACTGTTTATCACCAAAAGACCCAGGGGAAATAAGCTAGGGAATTCGGCTGTTTCCAATCTGCTGAGAAAAACTCTTGTTCCGATAGAACTGCTGGAAGGCAATGTACTGGAGGAGTTTCAGAATATACTTGGTCAGTTTGTCCAGATTCTTGGCGACGCCGGAATTGTGTTGGAGCGGTTGAAAGGGGAACAACTGGCAGGAACCCCGTTAAAGCCAGGTGTTTTGGAGGAATACCTGAATCTTGGCGAGGTGGATATGCTTCAGGATATTCAATTCAAGCCGGAGTGGAAAATAGGAAGCAAGCATGTTCAGCTCTATAGTCTGGGAGAGGTGGATAATCTGCCTTCCACGGTCAGTCCCCATAGAAGATATGAACCTTACGGGACCGATCAGACAGAATTTCCAATCGGGTTTTCCACGCCTGTTTGTGCCTTGCTACCCTGTAATCATATCTATAACCAGTTTCTGTTTATTGAGGATTCCCAAAAGAAGTTGAAAGAGCTGGAATCCAAGCGGCAACGACTGGCGTCTCTGGCTACACTATTCCAGGGAGGATGCTATTGCGCGGGATGCTATTGCGGAGTTTCTAAACGAGGCTATATCTACAGGGAGAAAGGCGGTAAAGGCACATTTTAATGTAATGTGCTGGACGGATAGTGCCCAAGAGGTGGCGATGCTTCGAAACCTAGCAGCGGGTGCGCTGGCCAAAATGAATGTGGTGCCCAAACAGGAAACCGTGGGGGCACCACAGATTTTCTGGGCAGGCCTTCCTGGAAATGAAGCTGCTTTTCCGGTGAATGAAACCTTCGATACCTTTATTGCGCAGGCGACCTGCTTTTTCAATCTGGAAACCCACTACCGGACTTCCCGAAGTCCTGTTGGAATTCGGCTGGGAGACCGAATTACAGGGTATCCTGTCCATGTGGATATTTCCGATGAGCCAATGAAGCAGGGGCTGATCACCAACCGGAACAAATTTGTTTTGGGGCCATCTGGATCGGGAAAATCCTTTCTCACCAATCACCTGATGCGCTCTTACTATGAACAGGGTACACATGTGGTATTGGTGGATGTGGGGCATTCCTACCAGGGTTTATGCGAGTTGGTAGGAGGGTATTATTTTACCTATGAACACGATAATCCCATTCGATTTAACCCCTTTCACGTGGAGGGAAGAAAAAGGCCGGAAACCGAAAAAAAGGAAAGTCTGAAAACCCTGCTCATTGCGTTGTGGAAAAAAGAGGATGAGGTATTCAGGCGCTCAGAGTATGTGGCAATTTCCAATGCGGTGGCCGGTTATTTTGGGCTCTTGGAAAAGAACCCGGAGATCTTTCCCTGCTTCGATACCTTTTATGACTTTCTGAAGGATGAATTTAGGGAGGTTTTAAAGCGGGATGAGGTCAGGGAGCATGACTTCGATGTGGACAATTTTATGTATGTGCTGCGCCCCTATTACCGGGGAGGGGAATTTGATTACCTGCTGAATGCACGGGAAAATCTTGATTTACTGCACCAGCGGTTCATTGTTTTTGAATTGGATAACATCAAGGATCATCCCATTTTGTTTCCGGTGGTGACCCTGATGATCATGGAAATATTTATTTCCAAAATGCGCAAGCTCAAGGGGGTCAGAAAGATAATCCTGATTGAGGAGGCCTGGAAGGCCATCGCAAAGGAAGGAATGGCAGAGTACATCAAGTACCTGTTCAAGACGGTCAGGAAATTCTTTGGGGAAGCAATTGTGGTGACCCAGGAAGTGGAAGACATCATCTCCAGCCCGATCATCAAACATGCGATCATCAACAATGCCGATGTCAAGATCCTGCTGGATCAGAGCAAGTACCAAAACAAGTTTAAAGACATTCAGGAGTTGTTGGGTTTGACCGATCAGGAGAAGGCAATTATTCTATCGATGAATAAAGCCAAAGATCCTGAAAGGAATTACAAGGAAGTATATATCAGCATCTATAAAAAGGTGTACCGGGTGGAAGTGAGCCTGGAAGAATACCTCACTTATACGACCGAGGAGCGAGAGAAAATGAAGGTTGAACAATACACGCTTAAATACGGCAATCGGAAAAAGGCCATTCAGATCCTGGCTGAAGAAACTCAAAACCCAACAATCATGAAACTAAGAAAACGCCTTCTGTTAGTGGTACTGCCGCTGGTCATCAGTTTGACTGCATTGCCTGTCCAGCATGCTGCTGCCGTTCCCATTGCTGTGATTTTGGAAGTAATAAAGGCTGGGGTGAAAAAGGTCATCCAGGCAATTGATCTGAAAATCCAGCGATTGCAGAACCAGACCATCTGGCTTCAGAATGCACAGAAGGTTTTGGAAAATAAACTTAGCAAGCTCAAGCTTAAGGAAATTTCTGAATGGAATGAAAGCCAGCGAAAGCAATATGATGAGCTTTTTGAGGAACTCTGGAAAGTCAAGCGAATCATCGCACAGTTTCAGCGGGTTCGGGATATTGCCGAAATGCAAAAGCAACTGGTCAGGGAATATCAAACTACCTGGGGGCTGATCAACAATTCCCCTGCTTTGGTATGGGAAGAAAAGCAGGTGATCTCTGGGGTTTATCAACAAATCCTGGAGGAGTCTATACAGAACCTCAGCCACCTGACCGGGGTGATGACTTCATTTACCGCCCAGATGAATGATGCAGACCGATTGGCTTCCCTTCATTTAGCGGAGGACAGAATCCGCAAAAATCTGGTGGATTTAAGATCGGTTAATTCAAGGAATATGCGCCTGATTCGTTCCCGTGAATTACTGCCGCTCAACAACCTAAAACAGAACTATGATTTGGATGGAAAATAATTATTCCTGGAGAGTAAGCAGGGTGATTCTCCTGCTGGTTATGGTGTGTTCTGGAACTTGTGTAAAGTCCCAGGCCCTGGAGGAGTGGACCAAACAGAAAAAGCTGCAGACCAGCTACAAACTCAATCAGATAGCTGCACTGTCTGCCTACCTGGAGGTGGCGAAAAAAGGATATGAAATAGCCAAGGTAGGATGGAGTATGGTCGGAGACATCCAGGACGGTGAATTCTCACTTCACACTGATTACTTCGGATCCCTGAAACCTGTCCATCCTGTAGTCCGGGATTACCCGATTGCGCGGCAAATACTAAAAGTGTATACACAGATCAACAGGGAGTTGGATTGGATGAATACCTATTTGATTGATCAAACGATGCTGGAAGAGGGGGAGATACTGGCTGTCAATAAATTCAACAGGGAAATTAAAGAGCAGTCGGGGTTTGTCGTGAGTGAACTTAATGATTTGCTGACTTCGGATCACTATGAAATGGATGATGGAGAGCGGCTGGCTGCGATGGATGGAATGTACGTCGGGATTCAACAGCTTTTTTTAGGTTTGAAAGCTTACAACGGGCAAATCCGGTTACTGGAAATGCACAGAAAACGAAAAGAAACCCAACACCAACAGCTTAACCGGTTCTATGATGTCAGGTAAAATCGAACAACTCATTTGGTGCGGTATGCTACTGCTTGGGTTGTCTGCAACCCACGCTTGGGAGAAGCCAGACCCATGAGGCTACTCAGCTTATGCTGAATTACGAAAAGTTGATGCAGATGAAAGAAATCCTAGACCAAATGCATAAAGGGTATGTAGTTCTTGATCAGGGGTATGCTAGGGTAAAGAGTATAGCCGAAGGGAATTTCAAGCTCCACGAAGCATTTTTAAATGAACTCCTTAAGGTGAGTCCTGAGGTTAGAAAGTACTACCGTGTAGCAGAAATCATTCAATACCAACAGCGGATTTTGCGTGAATATAAATCCACCTATAAGGAGGTTAGCAAGGGGGATTCCTTTTCTGCAGCGGAGCTCGCATTTCTGGCGGGAATGTATGAAGGGCTGTTTAAAGCCTCCCTTCGTAGCCTCGATGAGCTGGTACTGATTCTCACCGCAGGGGAGCTGCGCATGTCAGACTTCGAACGTTTGGAAGCCATTGATCGCCTGCATGTAGAAATGTCTGGTCTGTTGGTCTCTCTGCGGGATATAAACACAGAGATTAAATCACTTGGGATTCAACGAAATAGAAAGAGAAATGAACGCAAGTCAATTTTGGGATTAAACGGGAAAAATCCATGAAATCGAGCTTGACTGAGGCAAGTATTTCAGTAATGACACACAGCAGGGTGGACTTTAAAAAGACAAATTATATACACATGAATAAACAAGCCTTTTTGCTAGTGGGAATAGTATTCCTACTTACAGGAACCGCCCATGCGCAGACTATTTCCGGAAGTGTCGAAGGCCTGCATGAGGTATTGGATCAACTCTACGGTGAGATGATTCCGCTGGCCAATGAGCTGATCACGGTGGCTCGGGCGCTGGCAGGATTTGCAGCCATCTGGTATATCAGCTTGCGGGTATGGAGCCATATCGCTCGTTCTGAACCTATTGATATGTATCCATTGCTTCGTCCTTTTGCGATAGGTATTGCAATTATGCTTTTTCCGCAAGTATTGGCGGTGATGAACGGAACCATGAACCCAATCATCCGGGCTACCTCAGAAATGGTAGAAGGAACAAACGAAGCTATCGCTAATCATATCTATGAAATGGAGGCTGAGCAACTTGAGCCATATATCAATCATATCACCGAGAGCGGAGAACAAAAGTACCCTGAAAACCTGAAGGACATGGGCTTTTTTGAGCGGATGGCTAACGAGGTTTTTGTATTTAACCTGAAAGCGATTATCAGTAAGCTGATTTCCGAATTCTTGCAGATGCTGTTTTTTGCAGCGGCACTTTGCATCAATACCATCCGCACCTTTCAGCTGATAGTATTGTCCATCTTAGGTCCGATTGTCTTTGGTCTGTCTGTTTTTGATGGGTTTCAGCATACGATGGCGGCTTGGTTTGCCCGCTACATCAATATTTCCATGTGGCTCCCGGTAGCCAACATCTTCGGGGCCATCATCGCCAAAATTCAACTCAATATGATGGTATTGGACGGTGATTTTACATCATCGATTGGATACCTGGTATTTATGGTCATTGCCATTATCGGTTATATGACAGTGCCCAATGTGGCGGGATTTATTGTACAGCCCGGCGGCCGGGATGGTTTACTCAATAATACCACACGGGCAGCTAAATCCGGTGCGGTGGGTGGTACCACAGTTATTCAACAAGTCATTAAATAAAGGCCTATGTTTCAAAACCTGAAAAATTTGGATACTGCTTTCCAGCATGTAAAATACCTCTCTTTTGCCGCTATACTTGGATCACTCTGCCTGTCAGGATACCTGGGAATGAAAGCAATAGAGGTAACCCAGGAGCACAGGAGCGGATCTATATATTGGCTGAAGGAAAAGCACTGGAAGCTTTTTCGGCTACGAAAAAAGAAAATATACCGGTAGAGGCAAGGGATCACGTTAGGATGTTCCATCATTATTTCTTCTCCCTGAGTCCGGACGAAAACTTCATCAGGGAGCAAGTGTCCAAAAGCTTGTATCTGGCGGATGGCTCTGCCAAGAAAGTCTACGATAACCTGCGAGAAAGGGGCTATTACACAGAAATCGTATCGGCCAATATGAATCAGACCGTCGAGACGGACAGTGTGAGCATCTCGATGGATTCTTATCCTTTTGATTTCAGGTTTTATGGAAAGCAAAAGATTATCCGGCCAACTTCGGTGGTGACCAGAAGTCTGATCACCAAAGGAAGGCTGCGACACATTGACCGGACTGATCAGAATCCCCACGGATTCCTGATAGAAAACTGGGAAACCCTTTCCAACGAAACGATAACGGTGAGTAAACGATGAGAATACTGGGAATAACTGTTTTCGCTGCATTTCAGAAAAGTGCCTTCACCGAAAAATATGCTTCTCTGATTTCCAATAAGATAAACCGACTCCCAGAGCAGGCTAAAAAACAATTGATCCTTGGGTTTATACTGCTTTCCATTGCAGTGCTAGTGGGGAATTTGATTCTGGAAATGCCCTCAGAAAACAGCGCCTCCCTGCGCCTCCCTTCATATGAACCTCCGCTGATTTACTACGACTCATTAAACTATAAACCATATAAGTAATCCATAATATGATGCAGCTAACTGAAAAACAGAAAAAAGAGCGAAAATTCTTACTTGCTCTTCCCATCCTTACCCTGCCATTTCTTTGCCTTGCCTTCTGGGCGATGGGAGGAGGTACTGGTAATGATAATGCTAGGCAAGAACCACAGGAAGGATTGAACATGATGCTACCGGAAGCCCAGTTAGAACCGCTTGTTTTGAATAAACTGGAATCCTATGAACAGGCGGAAAAAAGAGCTTCGCAGGTAATGGAGCAAAGAAGAATGGATCCGTTTGCTGAAAATGCAACAGAGAAGGAGGATTCTTCTCATCCTTTTATTGTACCTATTGGACAGGAAAGCACATTGCAGGAAAAGGAGATCGAGTTGCAGGAAAAATTGTTTACCCTGGAACAATTACTCAGGCAAGCGAATGTGTCGCAGGAATCTAGCGGTCAGGAAATGGTTTCGGTTGACCCCGAAGTTCCGGTGCATGGGAATGCTTCTGCCGATCTCGACCTGCAACGGCTGGAAGCTATGATGGCATCTGTTACAGCCCCTGAAATGGCAGATCCAGAGATGGCTCGGATTGATGCCATGCTGGATAAATTACTGGATGTGCAGGCATCCGCAACGGGTGCATGAGCGCATGTCTCAGACAAATGGACAGGAAAGGAAGGCTGTTTTTGCCGTCAGTCTGGATGAACAAAGTACCCAAGCAGAGCCATCTAAGGAATCTGCCAATAGCGGGAGAGAACGAAATGGGTTCTATTCATTGGAAAGTGATCGGCAGCAATCCTTTGCAGCTATCCGGCCTGCAATATCTGCTCAAGTGACCAAAGACCAGGAAGTTGTGACGGGCGCTTCCATCGAAATGGAACTGACTCAGCCCGTATTCATTGATGGGGTAGAATTTTTATCAGGTACACCTGTAACGGGGGTGTGTACGCTTAACGGGGAACGGCTGAATATTGAGGTACGGCATATTCGTGCTGGCAACCTTATCATTCCTGTCCGTATGGAGGCAGTCGACTTGGATGCACTTCCCGGTATAAAGATTCCAAATGCCATCACCCGTGATGCGGTCAAGCAGGGAGCAGGTGATGGGATACAGTCCATAAATATGATGGGGGTGTCATCGTCCTGGGAGGCGCAGGCTACCAGGGCGGGAATGGAAACGGTCCAGGGTATTTTAAGTAAGAAGGCAAAGCTTATCAAAGTGTCAGTCAAGGCAGGGCACCCGCTACTCCTGACGGATCATTCAGGTAATTGATTATCCACTTATAAAACTAACATCATGAAAAATTTAATGCTATTAATAGCGTTTTCGTTATCTCAAATTTGTTGTGCCCAACTAGTTCAGGAGGCGCAGACAGAAACTTTTCCAATTCAGATTGGATGGGACAAAACCACGGTACTGGTTTTTCCTTACGAAGTGGTCAGTGCAGATTTTGGAAGTCCAGCTGTCCTTTCTGAAAGGGACAAAGCTGCTCCCAACATACTCAAGCTGAAAGCTGGAGTAAGACATTTCGCACCCACGAGTATGTACGTGATAACTACAGAAGGAAAACTGTATCCTTTTACGGTCGGCTTCACAGAACAGCCCGATGCCAGACCTATAGATATTGGAAAACAACAGGAAGTCAACTATGCCAATGCCCTTTTGGAAGGATCGGTTATGAATGCAGCGGATATATCTGCTGTGATTGAGGACATGTTACGCCGGACTCCCGCTAGATTATCATGGGGTAAAAAAAAGGGAATGATCCGGTTGGGACTGGGAGAAATAGTTGAAAAAGATGGGTTGTTGTTTTTTCAACTTGCCTTAGAAAACGAAAGTTGGGTGGACTTCCTGGCAAAAAAATGGCGATTTACTGTTCAGGACAAAAAGCAAGCGAAGCGAACCGCAATCAGAGAAATAATCATGGAACCAATTTCATTCAGTCCTTTTCAAGGCGTTGAAGGAAAGTCCGCGGGGGTGGCTGTTTTTGTATTTTCCCGATTTACGATCTCTGATTCAAAGGAGTTCTCCATACAGGTTTTTGAAACCAACGGAGACCGTAATCCGGTCGTGACGCTCTCAGGGAAGAAACTGCTTAACGTAAATCCCATTTTACTTTCAAACCAAAAATAATCCAATCATGACGATAAAAGAAAATATACAGGAACTGCAGGACCGGCTTAAGTATTCAGGATTCGGAGAGACACTGAACAATGAACTGGAAAAACAGATCAAAGCCAAGAAAAGCAATTTTGAACTGAATCTGACCAAGGATATTGGAGATAAAAAACTCGGGTTCGGATTACATTTTAGAAAGTCAGATGATGGCAGGTATTATTATAATGGCTTTGATGCCAAATTGAGTACACCAGAAGGGAAAGAAAAATCCCAACGATTTTACCAAAATCAGGGAATTTCAGCCAAAGAGGCCTTGAACCTGTTGGAAGGAAGGGCAGTTTTCAAAAGTATGTTTAACAAGGAAGGGGAACGATACAATGCCTGGCTTCAGTTGGATTTGAGGAATAAGGAGGAAAAGGGACAGCATCCGGTAACCCAATACCACCAGAATTATGGGTTTAAACTGGAGGATGCGGTAAAGGAGCTCCCTTTAAATAACATGGGGTCACCGGAACAGCTTGACCTGTTACTTTACAGCCTGAAAAAAGGAAACCGTCACGAGGTTGACATAATAGGGAATGATTCGAGGTTTCTGCTGGAGGCCAATCCCAAATATAAAACACTGAACGTCTATGATGTAGAGGGAAAACGGATCAAATCCAGTCTCTTGAAAGAAGCGCAGGGCCAGGTAAAGGGGAAAACAAACAGAATTCCGAGTCTAAGTCTAAACAGAGATCAAAAGGAGTGAAGGTGTAAGGTTGTAAGAATTTAAGTGTTGGTGAAGTTTTACTTTAAAACCCGGTTATAAGCCGGGTTTTTTTATGTTTTGCTTTTTTTGAGATTTCATGCATAACTGAGCTTAAGAGGAGGGAAGTTTCGGTTTTTATTATTTCGGTACAAAGTTAGGCGTCCCGCTCGGGGCGATCAGCAGACTACGGCATAAAGCCGCTTGCTGCGCTGCGCTATTTATTCCGTTTCCTGCTTCCTTGCTCCCGGTTCACCTGTGTATTGCATCCTAAATAATTTCAAACTTAAACGTAGTTATCATGGAAGCTGTAAATCAAATTATCAATCTCAATGAAGTGGCAGAAATTACACTGGGCTATTCCCCAAAAGTAAAATCATCCCAACGACCAAAAGTAGGATGTTCCAGACAGGTGTATGAAGTCTTGTATAAGTTTTGGGATAAGAACACCCTAGAATTGGCGGAACATTTTCAGGTGATGTTATTGAACAGGGCAAACCGCGTGCTAGGAATATGTACGATTTCAAAAGGTGGAACTGCCGGTACAGTGGTTGATGCAAAGCTGGTTTTTGGAGCAGCGCTAAAGGGAGCCGCACAGTCGGTAATAATTTCACATAATCATCCATCTGGTAACCTGATGCCTTCAGAACAGGATAAACGATTGACAGCTAATCTAGTGAAAATTGGAAAGGCTTTAGATCTGCCAATTCTAGACCATTTAATCGTCACGGCAGACGGATATTATTCCTTTGCGGATGAAGGGGAGCTTTAAGCTTCCTTTTTTTATGTGACTAATTAAGCTTCCAACTTCTGATTTTAAAAATTAATCCAAAGTTGACTGCCTTTGAATCTATAACCTATACCGGATTTACGGTTTATTTTTTTGTTGAAATAGTAGGGTTGCTTTATTATTTGAATATCCGCAAAGATGGCAGTCAACTTAGATTCTCTGCTTATCTGGTCAGATGATCGAAGACCTCACTGGCGGGACAGGATGAAGCGACCTCAATGCTAAAATTTAACATATCGTTTTTGCCTTTTGACTCCTGCTGGCGCAAATTCGATATACATATTTACTTAAATCACCTTCTTTAAATCCCAAATCCATTGGTCAAGGATATGCTTCCAGTTTTTTATCGGAACCCCTGTTTTAGTTTGCCAACCATTTTCCTGGAAATGAGTAAAAAATGCAATGGCATCTTTTTCTGGAATATCCTGTTGGGCACACATGATTTTAACATATTCAAGGAGAGGAGGGACTTCAGTCCCATATCCCAAGTTTGACTTATCTTCCATGTCGGCATTCCTATATTCCATCATGGGGAAATTTATTGACTCGCTTATTATTTTCAAATAGCTTTACTATATCCTCATGATCGTAGTAAATCACTCCTCCGATCTTGGTGAATGGCATAGTACCGTTCACCCGCAGGTGCTGAAGGGTTCCAGGGGAAATATCCAAAAGTTTTCTGACCTCATGGGATTTCAGCCATTTCTTGGTTGGTTGCCCGTTTAGGTTTGAAAGCATTTTTTTTAAGTCTGCCTTCAGTTCAGTCCCAAATTTCTCCAAGTCATTTAATGTGATGATTTCTGTTGGCATGTAATTTTGATTTTGGTTTTGAATTCGCAAAATCAGGCTAATATCCAACAGAAAGTCACATCACCACCCGAAGGTGGTGATGTGATTATTTTGGTTTACCCAGTTTCCTTTTGAGTTTTTTCATATCATCACTTACTTTTTTCTCCAACACCTTAGCGTAAATCTGTGTAGTTCTAATACTTGCATGCCCGAGCATTTTACTTACTGTCTCAATCGGAACACCATTAGACAGCGTGACAGTGGTTGCAAAGGTGTGTCTTGCCAAATGAAAAGTCAGGTTTTTTTTAACCCTACATATGAGTGCAATTTCCTTGAGGTAAGCATTCAACTTTTGATTGGATATGAGGGGAAAAATCTTTCCTTTGGAATAGGGCCTGTCTTTGTCGCTGGTAGAGCTTGATAATATCCAAAGCTTTAGGTAAAAGGGGAACTTTGGACTTTTGTTGGGATTTTTGCCTGCTTATGGATATCCAATACTCTCCGTCCATGCCTAATACTATGTCATCATGCATCAGGTTCATGGTATCTATGTAGCTCAGTCCGGTGTAACAGCTAAAAACAAACAAATCCCTGATATATTGTAATCGCTGGATATCAAATTGCTTTTCCTCTATTCTGCTGAGTTCAGTAGGATTGAGGCAGGTTCTTTCTACTTTTTGGTATCGGAAACTGAATTTTGCAAAGGGATCCTTTACCATCCATTCCATGCGCAAGGCTAAGTTGATTACTTTTCTAAACCTTTCCAGATGCTTCATGATGCCGTTATTTCCAAGCGGCTTATGATGATCCTGAGGCTTGTAGTTTATAAGGTATAGCTCAAATTCATTCAAGAACCGGTAATTGATGTCCTGAAGGAAATAGTCCTCTGTTCCATACTGTTCTTTGGAAAAGGCCATCACGTATTTTTGTGTAGTGAAGTAATTTTTAAGGGTGCCCCATGCTAAAACATTTCTATACTTCTCATTGTGGTATTCAAAGAGCATGGAAATGGTATGTTCTTTAGCATGGGTTCCCAAGAGTTCATGCTTGATAGCATCAGCTGTAATTGGAATTCTTTTGAGTTGAAACTCCTGATAAATCTGGATAACCTAACTCTCTAATTCATTCAATTAGTGGAGCCTTTATTACACCAGAGATCCCGTTTTTTAGTTGAAATCTTGCCGTAGTTTTGATCTCAGCATTTGGACGGGTCACATAGGGCATGACTTTAAATTCAGATAGTATTTCACTTGGAGTGACAGTGAAGCATACATAGCCACGCTGCTCATTGTAAAACTTGATATGAGGATTAAGGTTCATAAGTTCTTTTCCTATAGGTGGATCTGCCTGCCCATCTCCCGCAGAGGTAATGCTGGTTCCCATGAACTCAGTGCCAATAATCGGCGAAGTGGGATCATCTGCATCCAGATGCAAGTCATTTACCCAATTTTTGTGGGAGTCTCCAGTGAGCACGACTAAATTTTTCACCTTGTTTTTTTGGATTCCTTCAAATAAACGTGTTCTAGTCGCTGCATAGCCATCCCACTTATCCATTCCATAAGTAACCACTCCATTTATTTTTCTACCAACTTGAGCCATTCCCACCTGTTGGCCTAGAATATTCCATTTAGCAGGGGACTTCGATAGATTATCGGCCAGCCATTTCTCCTGATCTAAACCCAACATAGTACGGCCGGGATCAAACCTCATGGCGCAGTCTGCTTCCGAATTACCGCTACACGCAAAATCAGTTCGGAATTGTCGGGTGTCCAGCATGGATAATTCCACCAGATTTCCGAACTGGAACTTCCTATAAATATCCATGAAAATTCCTTTTGGCATCGATGACTTTCGCATGGGCATATGCTCGTAATATGCCTGAAAAGCTACAGCTCGCCTTTCAAGGAAATTAGCATTGTCATCGTATGGCGGGCCTTCGCCTCCCCAGTTATTTTTAATTTCATGGTCATCAGGAACCACTATCCAGGGAAAAGCTGCATGAGCAGCCATTAAGGATGGGTCGCTTTTGTATTGGCCATATCTTATTCGGTAATCTTCCAGTGTCATGATTTCCTTATCCGGAAGATGCTTTCGTAAGGAATTGGCACTGCTTCCCTTTTCATAAATATAATCCCCCAAAAATAGGATCACATCAAGATCTTCTTGGACCAAATGCGCATAAGCAGTATAGTACCCTGATGCATAGTTCTGGCAGGAAGCTATGGCAAATTTCATTTCCTGTACATCGGCTCCAAATGCAGGAGCAGTCTTCGTTTTTCCAGTAGGAGAAACAAATTCGCCAAACTTAAATCGGTAATAGTAGTAATGACTAGGTTCAAGTCCGGAAACTTCCACATGTATAGAATGTCCAAAGTCCTTTGTGGCAAACTCTTTACCTTTTTGTACTACTTGTAAGAAATCGGGATCTAATGCAATCTCCCACTCCACGCCGAAAGTTTGATCCGGCATTCCTCCTCCTTCAAGAGGTTTCGGGGCCAATCTTGTCCACAATACAATGCCATCAGGAAATGGTTCTCCTGAGGCCACCCCTAAGGTGAAGGGATAATCACTCAATTCCCCAGCTTTGGAAAAATTGGAAAGAGACCCTAATAAACCAACCCCTGAAAGTGTGAAGGCTGTCTTTTGAAGGAAAGTTCTTCTGTCAATTTTACCCTGCTGGATAATTGAATCTATGTATTCAGGTTCTTTCTTTGATTTCATTTTAGGTAGCGTGTTTAATATGAAAAACAATGAGGCTATTTTTTCTCCAAAATTACCTGACTGATGGACCTATTATTAATGGTTTTGGTTACCATATTATTACTAAAAAGCACTATCTATAGTTAAGTTTTGCAGCAGGTAGCTTGAATCCCTTTACACCCTAGGAAAAGCATCAAGATTAATTAGCCTACCATCAATTTTTGGTGCTTATAATTTTTTAGTCTTGGAAAAAAAATAGCTAAGGTCCACTCAATCATAACCTATTCTTAATATCAAATCTTCTTTGTGCGTACCTGTTACTGGTAACTTTACTAGCAAATATAGGCGTATGAATACGATTAGTAATGAACAACAGCTTCTCCGGAAGATCCAAAATGAGGATGATACAGGTTCCTTCAGGATTCTGTTTGATGCCTATTGGGAAATGCTTTTTCATCATGCTTTAAAAAAAACCAAATCTCAGGATTTAGCTATGGATCTGGCCCAGGATACCTTTATTAATTTCTGGAAATACAGAAAGAAAATAGGGGATATTCAGAATCTGAAAAACTACCTGTTAACCATGTTGAAATATCAGTTTTTTAAAGGGATAGACCAGGAGAAAATTATTTTTGATACATTGGATTCAGCTATTCCCAATGCTTTTTATTGCGACAGTTACGATGGTTTTCAACTCATGGAGTTTAATGAATTGTACGAGTTTTTAATGGAAAAAATTGATGAGCTTCCTACTAGAAGTAAGGAGATATTTTTGCAGAACAGGTTTGAGAATAAATCTGTAAAAGAGTTGGCTGAAACCTATGCTATTGCTGAATCAACAGTCAGAACTCACCTCAGTCAGGCCAACGCAAAACTTCAGGGCCAATTTGAAAACAGTTTGACGGCATTGACATTTTTAGCAATAATGATCTCTTGAAGTCATTATGGATTTGTTAAGAAGTTGAATTTTTATTTCATGATTCAATAATCGATTCAGATTAGACAGATAGGTTCAAACGAGTCTCTTAATAAGGAAGAGAGACTTTATGAATTCACAGAAAATCAAAGTACTGCTCAGGCAGCTATTTACTAAGCAATCCACAAAGCAAACGGTTCTCAAAGAATTGAACCGTTGGTACAAATCACTGGATGAACAAACTTTATTGCCTCAAAATGGAAATCTAAAGGAAAAGGCTTGGGGGCATGTGATCGAAGGAATAGAGCCAACGAATAATGACCAACTTATTAAAAAGAAGTCTGTCATTGGTTCATGGATCTGGAGAGCTGCTATCCTCCTTATTTTCTGTGGGGCAGGATATGGCCTTTATCGATTTATTCCTGAGACTGCAGATCAGATCAGGTTGGAGGCAGGAACTTTTACCAATGAAATTGGAAAGGTCTCAGTGTTTTCCCTACCGGACGGAAGTAAGGTTTGGCTAAGTACGGGATCCACCCTGAAATATGCTGAAGACTTTCCCAGAAATCGTCAGGTAAAATTGTTTGGAGAAGCATTTTTTGATGTAGTAAGAAATCCTGAATTCCCTTTTCAAATCAGTACAGGTTTCCTAGAGACAGAAGTTCTTGGGACATCTTTTAATCTCCGATCTTATAATGAATCTGAAGTGGAACTTTCAGTTTATTCCGGTAGGGTAAAATTTTCAGACCAAAAGTCAGGATTGTATTCTTCTATTCTACTGAAAGGAGAAAAGGTGAGCTGGAGTGCGGAAGAGGGATTCTCCGAAATAGCGCTATTCGATTTAACCCAACTTCCTGATTGGCGCCAGGGTAAAATTACTTTTGAGAATGCGGATTTAGCCATGATTGAAGAGACGCTACAACGTTGGTATAACGTCGACATAGCAATCAATGGACAGGGGAAAAATTGCCATTACACAGGTGAATTTACCCAGGCAAGTCTTGAACAAATTCTAGAAACACTTAGCTATTCGCTTAACCTAACCTATAAAATCGACAACGCACATGTAACAATCCATGCTAATTCCTGTGAATAAAAAAATCCGATGATTTCAGGAAACCATCGGACTAAAGATCGAATGAATTTAATGACTTGAGGATGGCAATTTTGGCGATGCGGCACCTCAGGTCCCAACCTTTATTTCTCAAAATTATGAAAAAAAAATTACTACAACTCATGTGGGATACAACGAAGTGCCTCATGGTAGTCTTAATGATGACCTATTGCATGAGTGGATTGGCGCTAGCCAATGACTCACATGCGCAGCATTTAAATCAGACTAAAATTGTTGTCAAGTCCAAACAAACATCAATATTGGAGTTTTTTGACTTGGTGGAAAAACAAACAGAGTTCAGGTTTCACTTTAATCCAGGAACTATTGGAAACCAAAAAATAGCACTTTCCGGTAATGCTGACTTAGAAACCTTGCTTTACGAATTAGCTGCACAGACCAAATTAGGTTTCAAGCAGGTCAATGAATCTATTGCAGTTAAACCATATTTGAAAAATTCTCAGGAAATGATTGAGGTGAAAATTAAAATCTCAGGAAAGGTTCTTGATGCTGAAACTCAGGATCCAATACTTGGAGCCAGTGTTTTTATTCCCGAAACAAGCCAGGGAACTATGGTGGATCTGGATGGTAATTGGTCCTTGGAGATTGACGAGTCTTTGGTTGGCAAAGAAATCAAAGCTTCTGCATTGGGATTTAATTCCTCTGTGATGATGATAGGCAATGGTGATATCATTTTCATGCTAGCTCCTCAGCAACTTGAAGAAGTAGTGGTTGTAGGGTATGGGACGCAAAAGAAAATCAACCTTACAGGAGCTGTGTCCCAGATAGGTACAGAAGCAATAGAAAACAGACCTTCCCCCAACCTGACCAGAATGTTGCAGGGCACACTACCTAACCTTAACATTAAAATGGTGGATGGTAGCCCAACCCGTTCAGCTGCCTTTAATATCCGTGGCACAACTTCTATTGGTGCCGGAGGAGATGCTTTGGTTTTGATTGATGGGGTAGAAGGAGACGCTAACCTTGTGAACCCAAATGATGTGGAAAGTGTGACAGTGTTGAAAGATGCCTCTTCTGCCGCAGTTTACGGCTCAAGAGCGGCATTTGGAGTTGTTTTGATCACAACTAAAAACCCTACAAAAGGTCAATCTAACTTGGATCTAAAAATCAGCCGTTCGGTGAATGAGAGAACGGTAGTTCCAAATCTGGTAACCAATGGATACCAGTGGGCAAAAAACTTTGACGAAGCTTTTTTTGCATGGTACGATTACAAAACCCATCCTATTTCAGTTAACGCCAATTTTCCTTTCTCATTGGAATATTTGGACAGACTAAAGGCACACGATGAGGACCCATCTTTGCCGAAGGTAGAGTTTAATCAGGAACTGAACCGATATGAATACTACGGAAATACGGATTGGTTTCAATTACTGCACAAAGATAAAATGCCTGCATTGGAAGCTTCCCTCTCAGCATCAGGGGGAAATGACAAAGCAAGATATTTTATATCTGGACTTTATTATCATCAAGATGGGATTTTCAGATACTCTCCTGACAAGTTTGATAAGTACAACATCCGGGCTAAAGGTGAAATTGACCTGAAACCATGGCTTTCTCTGGAAAATAACTTTGACCTAAGCACTTTTAAATATGAATATCCACTGCTTGCGAATGGAGATGCAGGAATCTGGAGATACATGGCAGTAGGAGGGTTTCCAATGGCGATGATGACCAACCCTGACGGTACGTTTACCCAGCAGGGAGTTAACACAGGTGCATCCTTCGTGGAAGGTAGCAGCAAGTCAAACCAATCGAAATTCTATGTAAGAAATACGCCTAGCCTGACAGCTAAGCCTTTTGGAGATTTGATGACTTTCAAAGCTAATTTCACCTTTGCCAAGACTTTCAATACCGATAAGCGATACAACAATTTTATAAACTATAGCAACGCTCCTGAACATTCAGCAAGATTTGGTCAGAGTTTGTTACGTGGACTTTCGGACCAAACGACTTATTGGGGATCAAATATCACCACAGAGTTTAAACAGACGCTCAACAATGCACATAACTTCACGCTTCTGTTGGGTTATAATGTGGAAAGTAATCGCTTCATCAACACTGACTCGCAGCGAGACGGATTGTTGGTTCCATCAAAACCAGACTTTAACCTGATGGATGGGCTGAATTATTCTATTTCAGGAGGAGGAAATGAATGGAAATACGTAGGGGTATTCTATCGCTTGAATTATGCTTTCAAAGAAAAATACCTATTGGAATTCAACGGTAGATACGATGGCTCATCCAAATTCCCAAATGATCAGCGGTTCGGTTTCTTTCCTTCTATGTCTGCAGGCTGGAATATTTCCGAAGAAGGATTTATGGAGGATACGCGCGGCTGGCTAGACAATTTAAAAATCAGAGGTTCCTATGGTACGTTGGGTAATGGTAACGTAGCGCCTTACCGCTATATGGAAACAATGTCTGTGGCTAAAACAAGTGTGATTCTGGAAGGGATCCAAAAAGGCTACACCTACCTACCAGGAGTTATTCCTTCGGGGCTTACTTGGGAGAAAGCCACTACGGTAGATTTAGGATTAGATGCATCATTTTTCCAGGGGAAGATAAACCTGACCTACGATTGGTATAATCGAATAACCACAGATATGTTTACCTATGGCCCTCCTTTGCCGAATGTATTTGGGGCTACTGAACCTTATGGCAATTATGCTGACCTGTCAACCAAAGGTTGGGAGCTTACGCTGGCGTGGAGAGAGCAATTCAATACCGGAAGCAGCCCGTTAAAATTGAGTTTTTCCGGCTCCCTATGGGATAACCAGTCTGAAATAACCAAGTTTAATAATCCTGAAAAAGTAATCAGCAGTACCTATTATGAGGGTAGCAAGATTGGGGAGATTTGGGGATATGAAACGATGGGTTTCTTCTCTTCTGAAGAAGATGTTCAAAACCACGCAGATCAGTCTTTCTTAATCAACTCAAATAACAGACAGTGGTTGCCAGGTGACCTGAAATTCAGGGATCTAAATGGTGATGGGGTCATTAATCAGGGGGAAAATACAGTACGAAAATCCAGGTGATCGTAGAATTATAGGTAACAGTTCTCCACGCTATCAATTCGGGTTTAATCTTTGGGCCAATTGGAAAGGATTTGGTTTAAGTGCCTTCTTCCAGGGTATAGCGAAAAGAGACTGGTATTTTGCGCCGGAAGCTGACCTTTTCTATGGTCCTTACAACCGGCCATATGGGTTCCAGCCTGAAATCATGATGGATGATTATTGGACAGAAGATAATCCGGATGCATACTGGCCAAGACTTCGAGGCTATACGGCATTAGGCACTACCCGTTCTCTGGGAGCTCCTCAGACCGGTTATTTGCAGGATGCCAGTTATCTGAGATTGAAAAATGTGACCTTGGATTACACTTTTCCAACCCGTTGGGTGGAAAAAGCTGGGATGAAAAATGCCATGGTATACGTCAGTGGTCAAAACATCCTGACTTTCTCCGGGCTCTACAAGCATACGGACAATTTTGATCCGGAAATCATCGAAAGCCCGACAGGGGGTATGACCAACAGTCATGGACAAGGAGATGCCTATCCTATGCTGAAAACCTACACGGTCGGTTTGAATCTTTCTTTCTAATTATTGAATCCATTTGATTATGAAAAAATCATTGATAATACTAGCTACGGCATTACTTTCCATCCTCTCATTCAGTTCGTGTGAAGACTTTTTGGAGACCGAGCCTTTCGATAAACTGGTACCAAATACGTTCTTCCAGTCTGAAAAAGACCTGGAGTTATACACCACCTCCTTTTACCAACGAATGCTTCCAAGTGGATTGGAAGTTGTTCAAAGCGATGAATTGGGGGATTTCACCTCCAAAAACCAATCTCCAACTTTTATTGCAGGAAACTATTCTTCTGTGAATGAGGGAGCCTGAAGTTGGACCGACCTGAGAAATATTAATTATTTCCTGAAAACTTTGATAATGAGGTAATCCCTCAGGAAGCCAGAGATCATTATGAGGGGATTGCAAGATTCTTCAGAGCTTGGTTCTATTTCGAAAAGGTGAAAAGATACGGGGATGTTCCCTGGTATGATAAGACCTTGGCTACTTCAGATGAAGATGGGTTGTATAAACCACGGGATTCTCGTGAATTGGTCATGGAAAATGTAATGGCTGATTTGAATTTTGCTGTGGAAAATATCCGGGATACCAAGGATAACAGCTCCTCCCTAATCACCCGTCAGGTGGCACTGGCCTTTAAGTCAAGAGTGGCTTTGTTTGAAGGAACCTTTAGAAAATACCATGAGGAAGCAGGTCTTTCAAGCAGTGCAAATGAATTTTTGTCCGAAGCTGCCGATGCTGCGAGGAAAGTAATGGATTCTGGGAAGTATTCAATTTACAACACCGGTAGCCCGGCTTCTGATTACAGAGCGCTTTTTACCAGCGAAAATCCGGTAAACACCGAAGTAATGCTTGCTGTAGTCTACAATAACGCGTTGAGAAGATGGCACAACATCACCTGGAAATTCAACTCAGCAACCTACGGATCTAGATGGGGTTTGAATAAGCAGTTTGTCAATACCTATCTAATGACAGACGGAACTAGATTTTCAGACAAGCAAGGCTTTGATGAACTACTTTTTGTGGATGAAATGAAAGATAGGGATTATCGTCTTGCCCAAACCGTACGATCCTTAGGCTATACCAGAAGTGATGGAAGTGCTGCCCCACCTAATTTCGGCTACACGTTTACCGGATACCATATATTAAAACATAGCCTGGATGATAAAAGATTGGATGGAATTTCTGAATCCTACAATTCTATCCCTTTAATCAGATATGCTGAAGTGCTTTTGAATTATGCAGAGGCAAAGGCCGAGTTGGGGCAATTCGACGAGTCGATATGGAACATGACTATTGCACCACTACGTGAACGGGGAGGAGTAACTCCTATAATTCCCGCTTCAGCTGATAGCTACCTTCAAAGCACATATTATCCGGGTATTTCGGATAAGTACTTATTGGAAATCAGAAGGGAAAGAGGGATTGAGCTTTGCTATGAAGGGTTCCGATACGATGATTTACTGAGATGGAGAAAGGGAGAGTTGGTCGAAATGCAGTGGAAAGGCATCTATGTGCTAGCCTTGGATTTTCCTATGGATCTGGATGGAAACGGTACACCTGATGTGTCTTTTGTAAACACTGTTCCCGCAAGCAAATTACCGGGTGTTATTTACTTTATCATAGATGGTAAAGCCTCCCAGCTATCTGAGGGTTCAAAGGGCCATTTAATCTGGAGAGATGATGAGAATAGGGAGTTCCCAGACAAAAAGTACCTGCATCCAATATCCAATACAGATATTGTGCTGAACCCGAATCTGGAACAAAATCCGGGTTGGGACTGATCAAATGGATTAAGTAGCCATGCAATATAAAATTAAAAGTCTACTGCTGATGGTCATGACCATCAGCAGTATTTCCTTAGCACAGCATAGCAAAGTGATCATCCCGGATATCCCAGGGTATTATACCTTGAAAGGAGATTTTCATATGCATACCGTCTTTTCAGATGGACATGTCTGGCCGACTTTCCGAGTAAATGAGGCGATCAGAGATGACTTGGACGTGATTTCCCTTACAGAGCATATTGATTACGAAGGTTTTCCTGATATTATAGATCAGGATTATAACAAACCCTATGAGTTAGCCAGTAAGGCAGCTGCAGATAAGGATTTGATTGTCATTAGAGGAGTTGAGATTTCACCTAGAGTAGCACCTTACCATCACAATGCCCTGTTTCTGGAGGATGCAAATAATATACCCACAGCTTATATGAAAAGTGGCAAAGCTGAATTTGTAATGAAGGATGAAATTACGCATGACCAGCTGATGGGGTCATTTCTTGCGGTCAAAAAGCAAAATGCATTTGTGGTTTATAATCACCCAAGTTGGGGATGGTGGGACAAAAAAGATACCGTATTATTCACGTCTTTTCATCAGGAATTATTGGATTTGGATATTCTAAAAGGCGTGGAAGTGGTAAACTCGGGGAATTACAATGTGATCGCTCACAGAATGGCATTGGAGCATGATTTGGCGATGGTTTGCAATACAGATGAGCATTACGATAATTATCCTCGATACAAGGATACCCACCGTCCCATGACTCTGGTGTTTGCAAAAGAAAGATCGGCAGCGGGGGTAGAGGAAGCACTTTTTGCAAAAAGGACAGCCTTGTATTTCGGGGATTATCTGGTGGCAAGAAAGCCAGAAGCTGAAGCATTGTTTAAATCCTCCGTACAGGTAACCGCAGAACGTAAACTGAGAAAAGCTGAGCCGCTAATTGTGCTGAACTTTGTTAATTCAAGTGATATTCCATTCGTAACCAAGATGAAATCAGACTACGATATTGAAGGATTTCCTATGGGACAGGTTGAAATTGCAGCCCACGATACTACTCAGGTGATATTAAAAGCTGTTTGGAAGTATCCGTCAGAAACGACTCTTAATGTGGTGGTGGAAAATATTCTTGTTACTCCTGATGCAGGTTTGGAGACTGAATTCACCATTGCTACTGAACCCAAGAAGTAGGAGAATATGCTGTTGATACAAAGAAGGGTATATTTTACTTTTGTTATTTTGTTTGTGGGGTGTGCACATTTTGCCAATGCCCAATCACTTAGGGTAATGTCCTATAATATCCATCATGGAGCTGATAAGGATGAAGTGAATACACTTCAGAAAATGGGAGAGTTTATCAAAAACTCCAACGCAGACCTAGTCGGATTACAAGAAGTAGACAGTCTTTGCAATAGGTCGGAACAGGTGGATCAGATGAAGAAGCTGGCTGAAATTACAGGAATGTATTATGCTTTTCAACGCCATTTCGAATATGACGGGGGTGCCTATGGCTTAGGTGTTTTATCCAGGTTTCCCATAGCCAGCCAGCAAAATGATCAGATCACTTCCATTAAAAATGGAGAAAACAAGACCCTTGCTTTGCTATCAACAGTGATTTCACTTCCTGGTGGAAAAGAAGTAAAATTTGCTACTGTTCACTTTGCCTTGGATCAATCCACCCGGTTGATCCAGGCTCGTGAAGCACTGGGTTTTCTGGAATCAAAACTTCCTGTAATTCTTACGGGAGACTTCAATGCAGAACCAAATACTGAAGAAATAGAGTTGCTGGCAAGCAGCTATAATATGACTGATGCTACTCTTGGAAATACCTTTCCGGCTGGGAATCCTAGTAAGAAGATAGATTACATCTGGCTAAGTAAGTTTTGTCAAAAGTTAGAAATACCCGTTCAAATCCCAATATCCATTACCTATTCCGATCACCTTCCTCTTGTGGCTACTATAATGCTAGACTGCAGTGAATGGTGAATTGGTTAGTTCAAAATCAGTTATGAAAAATTTACGCAATTGCTTTTTATTCTTTTTGATAATGATCCTTTATTCCTGTGCTCAGGCACAGGAACCAACCTCAGTCACTCCTGCTGATGAGGAAGTTGATATAAGTGAAGGTTTGGAAATGAAGGTGTTGAGTTATAATGTGCACCATTGCAATCCACCGAGTAAACCCGGATTAATCGATGTGGATGGAATTGCTAAAGTGATTAACGATTCCAACGCAGACTTGGTGGGGCTACAGGAAATAGATGTAAACAACGAGCGCTCAGGAGTACACCTTGATCAGGCAGAAAAGTTAGCCGAACTTACGGGCATGCATTTCTTTTTTTCAAAAGGGATTGATTACAAAGGTGGGGCATACGGGTCAGCAATTTTGTCTAAATATCCTATTTCTGAGATGGAGACAATTCTATTGCCGATGGAATCCGGGACAGAACAGCGCACACTTTCCGTTCTTACTGCAGAGTTACCGGATGGGCAGAAAATAAGGTTTGCCAATACCCATCTGGATTTTACCAGTGATGAAAATGCGCTGGCACAAGCCCATGCAATCACATTCTATTTCAAAGATGAGCTTAAGCCCATTGTCTTGGTTGGAGACTTCAATGCTGAGGCAGGCAGTAAGACTATCGCTCATTTGGATGAAGTGTTTGATAGAAGCTGTGAGCAAGGTTGTCCTCCTACAATTCCCGTGGTGAATCCCCGTAAAACCATTGATTTTATCTTTTACTCCTCAGGAATTGGAATCCAGACTTTATTGCACGAAGTAATACAGGAGCACTATGCCTCAGATCATTTACCTGTATTGGCAAAGCTGGAATTTTAGCTTTGCAATCTTTCTCAAGAGGCTGGTTCTACTTAGAACCAGCCTGTTCAATAAATGATTTTATAAGGAGTAATGATCTTATAATTAATTAAAAGGATAGCTGTAAAATGTTTATGCTGCGTTTCTTAAATGCTTAGTTGGATTCTTCTTGGTTGATTTCACTTTCGTTTATTTCCGAGGGAAGGATGCCAAATTGCTCTTTAAATAGTTTCCTGAAATGCTTGGTACTGGTGAACCCAACTTCATAAGCAGCTTGAGCAACACCTAGCTTCTCATGCTTAATCATCTCGGCAGCTCTTTTCACCTTGACTGAGCTTATATAATGGTTGATATTGTTTCCCGTAATCGCCTTTAATTTTCTAAATAGAGAGGTTCTGCTCATTCCCATTGCTTGTGAGATGGAGTCAACATCTGAGTTTTGCTGGGAGATAGCTACTAGAATATGTTTTTCAAGCTCTTTTAAAAAATTCTTTTCCCGTTGAATTGCATTTTTTTCAGAGGATGTGAAATTATCCACCTGCTCATTTTTTTCCAGGTAGTAGGTGCGTAATCTGATTTTTGCATCCAAGCTAGATTTCTGACTCTGGACTTTAAAATATGCCCATTAAATGGCTTGGTAATGTAATCATCTGCTCCTTTGTCAAATCCTGAAGTGATGCTTTCGGTGCTGTCTTTGGCAGAAAGCAAAATCACAGGAATATGGGTGGTACCTTGGTTTTCTTTCAAAATCCCACATAAATCAATTCCGTTTTTCTCCGGCATCATAACATCCGAGATGATCAGGTCAGGAATATATTGGGTTGCTTTTTTTAATCCTTCTTCACCATTCTTGGCAAATATCAAATCATACTCGCCACAAAGGGAATTATTCAGGTATTCAAGAATTTGAGGATTATCGTCAATTATCAACAATACCTCCCTGTTTTCTTTTAGATTTAAGTTTACACTGGGTTGCAACTGCTTAGATTCCTGTTCTGAAATCCACTCATTGCTGTTTATTTCCGATAAAAAATCCTGTGCTGAACTTTCGTTTTTGGGTATCAAGATTGAAAAAGTACTGCCTTTTCCAGGGTTGCTGAGCAGACGAATGCTGCCTTTATGGTCTTCTACCAGCCTTTTGGTTAAAGCCAACCCGATACCATTACCCTGTTCTTGGGTATTTTCTCCACTTTGATAGTACCAGTTGAAAATCCTGTTTATCTTCCAGTGGAATTCCTGGCCCGGTATCACTCACAATTAGCTGGAATTCATCTTGTTTTTCTTCCAGCGAAACGATGATTTGATCTTTGGCCCTACAGTATTTTAGCGCATTGGAAAGTAGGTTATTGAATACGATATGGAATTTCTGAAGATCGATAGTCGCATTAAAATCATTCTTCGGTAGTTCGCTTTTTAACTTTATGCTCTTATGTTTGGCAAGGGGCTGATATTGTTCGATCCACTGTTTGATGGGAGTGACGATGGACTGGGACTTTAGATTCAATTCATAGACATTGAGTTCGGAGTTTCTAAACTCCAGAAGTTTGGAAATCATCTCATGGAGGTATTTTGCATTCTTCTGCACCAATTTAAGTCCTTTAAGATGTTTTGAATTGGTTATTTCCTGAATTAAATCATCCAAAGGAGCCATGATGAGTGTCAACGGTGTTTTAAGCTCATGTGAAAATCCTGTAAAAAACTGCACGCGTTCCTCATTGAGTTCATGTTCCAGTACACGCTGCTTTTTCTCAAATAGCAGGGAGTTTTTCAGCTTAAGCCTTTCCACATAATAGCGCATGCCGGCATTAGTCAACGTAACGATCAAGACCGCATAGAGTAGGTATGCAGGCCAGGCTCTCCAGAATGGGGAGCTATGATAATAGCCAACTGGTTTTCGGAAATGGCCGAGGTTCCGAAATTTGCTTTCACTTTCAGTGTATAGTTTCCGGGTGGTATATTACTTAGGTTGGCTGTACCTGCCTGGTTCGTTTCAATCCACTGGCTATGATAAGGCTCCAGCTTATAGGCATAGTTCACATCTTTACCTCTTGGGAATTTTAACGCAACAAAGTCTATGGATATCAAACTCTGATCGTGAGCCAACCTGAGTTCCTCGAGGTAGGGGAGACTTTTATTGAGTTGAAAATCTTCAGAATCAGTAGCGACGGAAATCCGCTTATTCATCAGCCTCAAATCAGTAAAGATTAATGGGTAGCTGGCAGTCTGGCTATCCAAGGTTTGTGAATTGAACACATTAATACCTTTATTCCCACCCAAGTAAACCTCCCCTGAGGCTGTGACGATAGAAGCTCCTATATTGAACTCACTGAACTGGATATTATTGATCGAGTTCAGGTTGCCGACCGTGTTGGTCTTGGAGTCGAAATAGCTGATCCCACGATACGTACCAAGCCAGATCTTTCCGTTTTCCCCCTTTACCAAGCTGTTGATGGAGTTGTTACTAAGACCGTTTTCTTCGGTAAAGAGGGTATAGGCTTTGGTTTCCGGGTTAAGCCTAATCAATCCTTCATATCTGCTTCCTGCCAGAACATCTCCATTTTCAAGAATTTCTATTCCAAAAACTACTTCCACTGGAAAACCCGGTATAGTCTTATTGTTGAAAAGTTCTTGCTCTCCAGTCAGGTAATTGTATCGGATTATTCCGTCTCCGAACGTTGCCAGCCATAGATTACCCAAATCATCTTCGGCAATATCTCTGATATCGATCTTACCAAGCACTTTTACATAATCAAAATTATCGATTGGCGGATGGTAACGATACAATCCGCCCCGGTTTGTACCTACCCATAGCTGCCCATTTTTACCCTCAAATATTTTCCGCACATCATTGCCTTCCTCCTGACTTTCCTGTAGGTAGTGCTTGCTCTTTCCCGTAGAGCTATTCAATAAGTTTAACCCGCCCTGGGATGTGCCAACCCAAAGGTTGCTGTTACTATCTTCCAGAATGGAGATGATGTAGTTATTTGAAATACTGCTGGGATCTGTAGGATCGTGTTTGAAATGTTGGAATTGCTCAGTTTGGGGGAAGTAGCGATCCAGTCCACCTCCATCTGTACCGATCCAAATACTGCCATTTTTTCCTTCAGCCAGTGATCCTATCCGGTCGTGGGAGATGGTCTGATTTTTAGATAAATTCCTTGTAATTAATTTGACGGGGTCTCCCGATGGATTTACAAAATTCAACCCTGTACTCTGTACCGATCCACATGTAACCGTTATCAGCCAGTTTCAGCGAAGAAACAGTTCTATTATAAACGCTCGATCCGTCTGATTCGGGTCTAAACCACTTTAGTTCAATCTCCTGATCTCGAAGAAATTTGGCTGTGTTTAAGATATTCAATCCACCATTTCTGGTACCTATCCAAAGGTTTCCCTCCGGACCTTTTTCAAAGCAAAGCACATTTCCGTCACTGAGTCCTTTTTCGGCAATTTTCGCCTCATTGATGGTTACTATTTCACCGTCTTTTCTGATGACACGGATTCCATCATTTGAGCCGACCCAGAGATTTCCCTGCTCATCCAAATAGAGTGCGTTTATATTTTCAGGGAAGGTAGGAGTTGATCTTTGTAATGGACTGACGGTATTTTTTCTCAGATCGATTTTATCCAATCCTTTATCAAAGTGTCCAACCCAAAGAATTGAATCGCCTTGTATGGCCAAGGATGAGATCCGTGATGAGGAAAGAGAATTGGGTTGGTAAGTAGAATAAGGAAAAAATGAAATGACGCTGTCAGCTTCCATTATAGCGACCCCACCTTCATAGTTGGCGATGATTTGTCGGCCATTGGGTTGGCTGATAATGTAGCTGATTGAATTTTCTGATGGCCTGTCAAAATGATGGAATAGATCTGTTTTTGGGTCGTATTTACTCAAGCCCTTATTCGTGGCGAGCAAAAGTTCCTGATTTGGGGTGATTTCCAAATGCTCTATATAGTTGGATGATGGTCCTGAATAGGAGAAAAGATTGCTTTTTCGATAGACTTGGAAATTATGCCCATCGTATCGGTTTAGACCATCTATCGTGGCAATCCAGATAAAGCCTAAAGAATCTTGCACAATGTGGTTAATGTAGTTGTTGGACAGACCGTCTTCTACATCTAGCAAGTAAAAGGTAAGGTGATTTTGATCTGAGAATACAGACCTTGTATCAACTTTTTGCGCATTTCCAACGATTGAAAAACACAGAATAAGGAAGGTTAGTAGTACGGGTTTCATCAACTCACAATCACCAAAAATGTAAACAAGTATACCAGTAAATTTCCTAGGAAGCGGCTTTTGCTCATTTTGTGCCCCCAAATTTACTGATTTATGCCCCGTGTTGAACGAGCTTTTTCCTGAACATTGCTTACTGAATTACGAGATTCTTCAATTAGAGTTTTGATAGTATCTGTTTAATAATAAACCTAAAAAATATGCGAACACAACTACCAGCCAGGGCATGGCTGTTTTGCATGTCATTTATGCTAGCAATGATGTGCAGTGTGCCCAATGTATTTGGTCAAGAAAAAATTTCAGGCCAAGTACTGGACGAAAACGGAACAGGACTCCCAGGAGCTTCAGTTTTATTGAAAGGCACTACCTCTGGTGCCGTGACAGACTTGGATGGCAATTTTACCTTGTCATTTACTCCAACTGAAAATGCTACACTTAGTATTTCCTTCATCGGATACGTTACTCAGGAGCGGGTTATTCAAAGTGGGGAAAGTAGAATCACCGTTCAACTGGTTCCTGATGAACAATCACTCAATGAGGTAGTGGTGGTGGGATACGGTGAGCAGAAGAAAGCAACCCTGACCGGCTCCATCTCACAGGTAGAAGGCAGGGATTTGAAAACAGTCCTCAACCCAATATTTCAAATTCACTTTCAGGAAGGTTTTCAGGGATCATTGCCAACAACAGAGGCGGTGAACCGGGATACGATGGATCAAGTATCAGTATTCGAGGTCTTGCAACTACTGGAAACAATGATGTCCTGGTAGTAGTGGATGGGGTACCCGGTCAGATAGGCGGTCTTGAGCGACTGAATCCCAATGACATTGAAAGTATTTCCGTATTAAAGGATGCCTCGGCAGCGATCTACGGATCCCGAGCTGCGAACGGCGTGATCCTGGTGACGACTAAGCGTGGGAAGTCCGGTAAGCCAGTGATTTCTTACAGCTTTAATCAAGGTTTTTCTTCTCCGACCCGACTGCCTGACATGGCTGATGCGGGTACTTATGGCCAGATCAGAAATGAAATTGCCTATTATAATAATCCTCAAGGTGGTTTAAACCAGATCTACTCAGAGGATGAGTTGGGGATGTTTAGAAACGGATCTGATCCACTTAACTATCCAAATACCGACTGGGCGGCTGCAGCGTTGAATAATTCAGCGTTACAAAGTCAGCATGATCTAAGCATCAGAGGTGGGTCGGAAAATGTGACTTATTTCCTGTCATTGGGTAAAACTGGTCAGGATGGACTGTATAAGGATGGAGCTACTCGCTATGACCAATATAGTTTCCGGTCAAATATAGATGCTGATATTACAGAACGATTCTCTGTGGGATTATCACTATCGGGTAGAAAAGAGGACAGGCAATATCCTACAGCAAGTGCAGGGAATATTTTTCGCTCCATCTATAGAGCTTATCCAACCGTTGCCGCCACTTATCCCAACGGACTTCCTTCTTCTGGAATCGAAAATTCCAATCCTGTCGTAATGGCTACCGATCAGGGTGGGTTAAACCAAAATCCCCGCTATGTATTCAATGGTATTCTGCGTGGTAAATATGAGTTTGGTTTCCTAGATGGTCTTTCCGCCGAAGGCTTCTTCTCGGTGGATGAAAGCTCGGATAGATCCAGAAACTTCAGTAAGCCATACACCTTGTATAATTATGACCGGACTTCAGATTCCTATAATCCGGTGGTTGTAGGCGGAGGTCCTGATCAGCAGCCAACACTCTCTGAGACGCATTATTCTCAGTCTATGATGGTGTCTAACCTTCGATTGAACTTCAAGCATTATTTCGGGGATCACTTTATTGATGCCTTTGTAGGGTATGAGCAGAGTGAAAACCGATCTCATACTCTGGGCGCTTCCAGGCTTCATTTTCCTACAGCAGAGACCCCTGAACTTTCCCAGGGAGGAGCAGCAGCATCAGATTACGACAACTGGGGAAGTAGCTACAACTATACCAGAAAAAGTTACCTGAGTAGAGTTGCCTACAATTACAATGAGAAATACCTGGCAGAACTTCAGATGAGAGTGGATGGCTCATCCAACTTCCCCTCAGACAGCAGGTATGGTTTTTTCCCATCTCTTTCGGTTGGGTATAGAATATCAGAAGAAAGGCTGGTTTAGAGAGAAAGTAGGCTTTTTTGATGACCTTAAATTCAGGGCTTCCTACGGTAAACTGGGAAATGACAACGTGGGCCAGTTCCAGTATTTTGATAATTACTCATTCAATAACCGCTATGTGTTGGGTGACGTAGTTCGCACCGGTATCGATCTGACCCGTCCTTCCAACCCAAATATAACCTGGGAAGTGGCCACTAAAACTGACCTGGGTTTCAATGCCGTTTGGCTTAAGAAATTCACCACAGAGTTTATTTATTTCCAACAGGATAGAAGTAAGATTTTGACAATCCGAAATGCCTCCATCCCTGGATCTTCCGGAATTGTGAACCCTTACGACGGGGAGTCTTTGGTTCCTGCAGAAAATATAGGTGAGGTAAAAAGCCATGGTTTTGAGTCCACTGTTGGGTATCAGCATGAAGGAAATATCAGTTTTGGAGTATCAGGTAACTTCACTTATGCCAAAAATGAAATTGTATTTATAGACGAGGCTGCCGGGGTATTGGAATATCAACGTCAAACGGGTAATCCGGTGAATACCTATTTGCTCTACAATGCCATTGGGATATTCAGAACTGAGGAGGAGTTAAACAATACCCCTCACGTCCCTGGTGCTATGGTGGGTGACCTGATTTATGAGGATTTCAACGGAGACGGTGTGATCAATGCGGATGATATGACCAGAAGCAAGTATGGGAATATTCCTCAGATTACTTTTGGTATGACCTTGAATGCGGCCTGGAAAAATTGGGATTTCTCAGCAGTTATATCCGGACAAACGCAGGTAAATCAATACGTTCTTCCAGAGTCTGGTACGGTGGGGAATTTTTATAGCAGCTGGGCAGATAACCGCTATTCACCTACCAATCCTGAAGGGACATATCCAAGAGTTAGTGAACGGTCTTCCTCTGCAGTCAGTGGCGGGTTGTATCGCAATAATTTCTGGTTGAATGATGCATCATTTGCCCGTTTGAAAAATGTGCAGATCGGTTACAATGTGCCTCAGCCGATCTTGGACAAGTTATCGATCAGCAGTTTGAAGATCTATGCGAATGCCTTTAACCTGTTTACACTCACAGGTGTCAAAGACTTTGATCCGGAAGGATCCAGTGAAAGCGGGCAATTCTATCCGCAGCAGAAGATCATCAACCTTGGCGTAAACATTCAATTTTAAACCCAAAGAAAATGACTAGTAAAAATATATTTAAACCTTTCCTAGGACTTGCGTTAAGCGGTCTATTGCTAGGTGGATGTCAGGATGATTTTCTTGATGTAGTTCCTACAGATAGAGTTTCGGATGCTTCTATTCTTTCAGACTCCACACTTTTCGAAGCCTACGTGATCAATAGATACCTAGGCGTGAGGCTTACCAATAAGGAGGGTGACTCCTATCAGCCAGGTTTTGGTCGTGGCTTTGAGTATGCTATGTGGAGCTCCCTTACCGATGAGTCGATTTATAATAATGACGATAATACCTGGTTTATCCAGCAGGGACAGCTTTCTCCACAAAATACCGGGATAGCTGGGACATTTTGGGGTAGATCCTATCGGAGTATTCGTGAAGTAAATTATGCGCTTGCCAATATAGCTGATTTGGAAATGAGCCAGTCAGGTAAGGATTTGCTGATTGCTGAGCTAAAATTTATCCGTGCTTTCCGTTATTTTGACCTCATTAAAAATTATGGCGATGTGGTGATGATGGGAGATAAGGTAGCCCAGCTGGGAGATGATTTTACTGACCCGGCTTTTTATGAGCGAGCTCCCAAAGAAGAGGCAATTGATTATGTGATTGGGGAACTGGATGCGGCTATCGCTACTTTACCACAGACCAACAGTGGCACTTGGCTGGAGGGCCGTGCAACCAAAGGAGCAGCAATGGCTTTGAAGTCCAGACTACTTCTTTACGCTGCGAGTCCACTTTATACTAACGGAGGATCTGATATCCAAAAATGGCAGCAAGCAGCACAAGCGGCAAAAGATTTAATGGACCTAGACCAATATAGTCTCTACCAAAGTGGGTATGGAGCGTTGTTTTTGACTCCGCAAAGTAATTCTGAAATCATCTTTGCCAGATACTATAATATCAATGCGAGACATACTGCGCTTGAAATTGCCAATGGCCCCAATGGATATGACGGTTGGGGTGGAAATGTGCCACTTCAAAACCTGATTGACGATTATGAAATGATGGACGGTACCCCGTTTGATTGGAATAATGAGGAACAGGCAAGTGCGCCCTATGAAAACAGGGATCCTAGATTTTACGAAAGTATTCTTTTCAACGGAGCTCCTTACAGAGACCGTACGGTGGAAACGTTTCTTCCAAATGGAAGAGATAGTCAAGGTGGACCTTCCAACTGGAATACCAGTAAAACAGGGTATTACCTAAGAAAATTTATTAATGAAGATTTGCCAATCAGAAACCCTTGGGAAGTAGCAGGAACTCAAAACTGGATTTATTTCAGGTATGCGGAGATATTGTTAAATTATGCCGAAGCCCAGAATGAATCCGCAGGTCCGGATGCAAGTGTTTATGATGCTGTGAATTCGATCAGAAGCAGGGCTGGTGTTGAAATGCCACCGCTTCCACCTGGGTTGAGTCAGGATGAAATGAGAGAAAAAATTCACCATGAGCGCAGGATTGAACTTGCTTTTGAGGAACATCGCTATTACGATGTAAGAAGATGGATGACTGCAGATGAGGTTGAAAATACCCCAGCCTACGGTATCGAAATCGTGAAAGCACAAGACGGTACATTGACTTACAACAGAAAAGTTTCACTCAATGGAAAGAAATTTGAAACACAAAATTACTGGTTACCGATTCCTCGTTCAGAAATCTTAGCTTCTGACAATCTATTGGAACAGAACCCGGGATATTGATCAGTTAAAAGGGAAGCCAAAAAGCTTCCCTTTTTAACTACTTATGTATATGACAAAAACAAAAATGACTGTTAAAAGCCTAACTTCCTTCCCTATTCTTCTATGTACGTTCGGGGTGTTTTTTGCATGTCAGACTTCAGGTCAGGAAAGCCAAAATCAGGAGGACGTAATTCAGACCATTGAAATCAATGCAAACAGTGCAGAAACATACCAAGTGATGGAGCATTTCGGTGCGTCGGATGCCCTCGTGGCTCAGTTTGTGGGACTTTGGCCTGATCAAAAGAAAAATGCCATTGCAGAACTGCTATTCAGTAAGGAGAATGATCAGCAAGGTAATCCCAAAGGAATAGCCTTGTCACTTTGGAGGTTTAATGTAGGAGCGGGTAGTGCCGGGCAAGGAGACCAAAGTGGAATCGGAGATGAATGGAGGAGGGCAGAATCCTTCCTGGAAACAAATGGATCTTATAATTGGGACAGACAGGCAGGGCAAGTATGGTTTGCTAAAGCCGCCCAGGAGTATGGTGTGGGTAAATTGCTTGTTTTCCCTAATAGCCCTCCTGTAAACTTTACCAAAACGGGTAAAGCCTATGCAACAGGAGGACAATCCAATTTGGATGGTGAAAACTATGGAAAGTTTGCAGACTACCTGGCTCAGGTGATCATAGGCCTAAAAGGAAAGGGACTTCAGGTAGATTATGTTAGTCCTGTGAATGAACCTCAATGGGACTGGTCTGATGGAGGACAGGAGGGAACCCCATTTTGGAATACTGAGATTTCGGGCTTAGTGAAAGCGCTCGATGCTGCCTTGACTAGGAATAGCTTGGACACAAAGATAGATGTGGCCGAAGCAGGCAAGATTAATTACCTCTACGAGCAGGCAGATAAGGATGGAAGGGGAGAGCAGATTAGCGCATTTTTCATTCAGGATCTTCCAGTTACATCGCAGACCTTACACATGTCAGTCCTACTGTGTCTGCCCATAGTTATTTCACAACTTCGCCATTTGAATCTGCAGTGCAGCAACGCGCCCAACTTGCCTCAGAAATTAATGCTGTCTCCGGATTGAGTTACTGGATGAGTGAGTATTGTATCCTGGGTGATAATGGAGGCGAAATCAATGGAAGTGGAAGAGATTCTGGGAATAGATCCAGCACTATATATGGCTCGGGTTATTCATAATGACCTCACGGTAGCCAATGCTTCTGCCTGGCATTGGTGGCTGGCAATTTCCCCTTATGACTATAAAGACGGCTTGGTGTATATAGACAAACAAAAGCAGGATGGTGATTTCCATGAAAGCAAGATGCTCTGGGCCTTGGGGAATTACAGTAGATTTATCCGTCCGGGGTATCAGAGAATAGCCGTGGAGCTTCCTAATGAAGTGCACCTGTCACCGGACTTATTGGTGTCTGCCTATCATGCCGCAGCTAATAATGAACTTGTTTTTGTACTGGTTAATTCCGGGATTAAAGAGATGCAGGTGAAATTGAATGCAGATGGGAAATTGGTTTCCGTCAAGGGTTTGTACGTGACCTCAAAAGATAAGAGTTTGGAATCTGTAGAAATGGAAACTGCGGAAGAAGGGATTACGATTCCAGCCAGATCTGTGGTTACTGTAGTATCAAATCCCTGATTTTAAGGTGCTGGACAATAGAACTGTGAGCTGTCAGAGGATTAAAGGTTTCATTGGTCAATTTGAAAAATGGCAACGATTGATTTGGTAATAAGAAAGTGTCCTATCCTAACATAAGTTTACTTGAATCATTTTTAATTTTTTTAATCTTTCTTCCGTCCATTTAGCCTGATCATTTCACGGGAGGCAAGAGATTATGGTATAAAGTCATCCCTCTTGCCTTCCCTTTTTTATTCCTTTTACTCTTGCACCTAGGGCCGGTCGGTGGCTGGGGCAGGTTCATACCTATTTGTCAAGCCAAAACACAAAAGCTAGGAGGGCTGAAATGTTAATTGCCAAGGACCTAACACTTCATTCGCCCATCAAATCCACCTATGACTGCCGAATCACTTTTTAATTAGAGAAGTAACAAAAATCATATTGTCCTGGGTAGGCTACGCAGATTATACTCATGTTCTTACAATTTCCTACAATAATATTCAAGTTCACTTGAAGGCTTTTACGAAAACCTTAATTTGGGCAAACAGCCCTTCGAAACCCTGTGGAAAAGCACGGGATATAAGTAAAGTGGAGGTGGGTGTTTTTTATAAATAATTTTTCTGTCTAATAATAAAAATACAAAATGGAAGATAGTTCAAATAAAATATTGCTGTAATTAGGAATATTTGGAAGTGTTTCAAGTATTTTATCAATACTGATTTATTTGGATGAAAAAAATCTATTGCACTTACTGATTGCAATTGCTTTACTCCTGGTAGGTGGGATATTTGGTTTCTATTTACAACAATATTTGTCAAGAAAACATGCTGAAAAGTCTGCAACAAATAAGGTGTTTAAAACGGCAGCAAGTTCGAAATACAATCACCAATTTTATAAGTACTTCTTAGATAAGATTAAAAGTGCGAAGCATGATATTTACATAACTGGTGAAGGATTTGAATGTAAAGATGACAAAGGAAAAAGGATTGCAAGAAATTTTATAAATGCGCATAGAGAAGCATTGAACACAGGAGTAAATATTGTCAGACTTCAGACAAAGGGTTTTGTGTCAGATGAATGGTCAAAGATGTTAAAGTCATTACTTGAGGACTATCCTGACAAATTCAAATTGTACGTCACAGAAAATTTCACAGAGAATAATCCTATTGCATCAATTTGCGCCATAGATGATGCGGACGATGAAAATAATGTAGTCGAATTTATGTTCTCCGTTAGAAGAAGTATAGGTGATACGGATGCTGAATTAGCTGGCTTGGCTTTTTTTATTGAGAATGATAAAGAACTCTGTAATGATTTTAAAAGTAAAGTACTTAATGAGATTAAGAAAGAAAACACTACAAAGAGAGTGACACTTGAGAATTTTGAAAGACTCTTAACCAATAAAATCTTGTATTTTTCATATGGTTCAAACATGGATGAAAAGCAGATGCAAAGTAGATGTAGTTCTGCTATAAAAATCAACAATGGGTTTATAACAGATCACAAATTGGTTTTTAACAGGAAAGGTTCCTACCGAGAGGGTGGGGTTGCAAGTATTGAACCTGCAGCCAGAAATAAAGTTTGGGGAGTTATATATCAATTATCCGAGCAGGATTTTATAGCACTTGATAAAATTGAAGACCCAAATGCATACATAAGAAAAGAAATGGAAGTGATGTCAGATAGGGAGGAATTTAGGTGTGAAGTATATTTGGCAATTCCGCAAGGCGATATACCACCAAATAAAGAATACTTGGAACTAATAATCCGGGCCGCGAAAAGGTCAAAACTTCCGAAAGATTACATTAGAAAATTGGAAGATTATAGAGAAAAAAGCATATGAAAATTTTTAAGATAGTCTTTTAAAATCCTTAGAAACACCTACTTGAATAAAATGATAATTTTTCCTGATCAAAGGGACATATCCTTAATTGGAGGACTTTTGAGCAACTAGATTTGAAATCAATGAATTAATTGACATAAATGCTCGGGTTAATCGAGTGTGAGGTTGACTAATAACCATTGACTTCCAAAAGGAGTTCTTTCCATTTTTTGCTAAAAGATTTCTATTTTCTTTCTACTCCAAGGTTTTATTGGATACGTACAAGCAAGCTTTTTAATTGAGGTTTTTAGGGGTGTCGCACGTTATTTTTTAAGTAAATCTTTCCCAAATAAACTGACCTCAAATCAATGGGGCTCTAAATTCCGATCCAATTTTTAGGCCTTTTATGAATTGTTTAAGTGCAAATCCAACTGTTGGCCTCCTAACTTTTATTCAACATGGGAGAATTGATGCTTTCTTCATGTCTGTATTTTGTAAAAAAAGAAAAGTAGGATAGTCCTTTATTGATTGCCTTGGACCAGCTTCTTGGATTTCGGATGGGGCCTCCCAACTGTTGGGTGAGAAACGCTGTATGTTTATTATTCAACAAGGCTATTGTTCTCTTTTTATCCTGCTTTGTGACCGATTTACGGCGAGAAATGGTATGTATTCTATAGTAAAACCCTAAGATTGGAAGCTTTTTAACCTGGCCACCATTTTTTAGCAAACTGATCCAGAACTCCCAATCTTCCCATCCCCATTTCAATCGCTCATCAAATCCTCCTACAGCTTCCCAATCACTTTTTCTAAATAAGGATGTAACAAATATCATATTGTCCTGGGCTAATGACTGCCTGCAGAATGGTCCTAATTTCCAATGACCTGATTTAAGTCCAAATTTCTCTGCTTCACAATACACCAGCTTGATATCTGAATCTTGTTCAAGAAAGTATATTCCCTGCTCTAGGTAGTTACTCCCGATTTTATCGTCTGCATCTAGCGGCAGGATGTACTTGCCCTTGGCTATGGCTATGGCTCTGTTCCTTGCTACCGAAGGGCCGGAATTATTTTGGGTGAAGGACTGGATTAGCGTTGGATATTGTAATGCAATTTCTTGTGCTACCTGGAATGAACCATCAGTAGATCCATCGTCAATTATAATGATTTCGAAATGCTGATAGGTAGATTCAAAAACTGAATTCACAGCCTCCAGAAGATATTTTCCATGATTATAGCAGGGTATAATTATGGATACTAATGGGGTTTTAGGGGAGAGGTTTTGGTTTTTCATTGGGAATTAGTTGGTTTAGCTTAAAAGTTGGCGTGGGATAGTACCCGCTGATGTTTGCGGGCTAGGTTGTGGTATTTTATTAGCTTAGAAAAATCACTTAGTCGGAACATTTGCTTTAAATGTGAGACATTCCAAAGTGGTCCGGTGAGCATGGAGTGTTTAAACAACCTCTCTTCTTGAACCTGATTCAAAATCAATAACTGCTCTTTTTCCTTGGGGTGTAAAGAAGTGCCTGTGATTTGCTCAGAAAGCCATTGCCGGAGTTGGAGTTCCCCATAGTACATCTGGAGTTTTTGTTGGCTCATGCTATCAGCATGTACCCGGATTTTGGTAAAGGCTGATGTATTAGGCAAGTACTGGAAGTGATGTCCCCGCAGCGCGCACTGAAGCCAGAAGTACCAATCTTCAGAATTTGTAACTGATTCAGGAAATACAATTCCATCTTCAATGATAGCTCTTCTAACAAGCGGGCTGGATACTGTAGTATAGTTTCCTCGGATGAGTGTCTGTAACAATCCAAACCCTTGATCATCCAAAATCGGATGTCGTGTCTGGTTTTTTAAGGCAAGATCCTCCCATGTTTTTTCAGGAAATTTGGTGTCGAAATACCAAGTCTGGCAATAGGAAATGCTTATCTCGGGATTTTCTTCCAGGTGCCTGACCTGTAATTCAAGCTTGTGCTTGCTGATTAAATCATCAGCATCCAGAAATTGCAAATATTCTCCTGTACTAAGGGAGAGACCTGTATTTCGGGCATTTGATAGCCCATGGTTTTCCTGATAGTGATACTTGATCCGCTTGTCCTTGATCTGATATAGCTTTGCTACCTGTTCGGTATGATCAGTAGATCCATCGTCAACAATCCAAACTTCCCAGTCTGCCCAGCTCTGCGCCAAAATTGAATCCAAGCATTCACCCAGATAGCCTGCGTAGTTATAGCTAGGTATGATTATAGAAACTTTCATGGGCTATTTGAACAAGCTTTTGGTCTTCACGCCCCAGATCTGTCTGATTGCAAAACCCAGGCGTTTTTTAGGCTTTTGTTTTGGAATGTGAAGCAGTTCCTCCTGATGCTTCCAGATGGTGTATCCAAACCTGAAATTGAAATAATTATCATCCCGGTTCTTTCCCTGCTCGAAAAGGTTGTTTGTAAACCCATGACCATAAACCTGTTTTTCATAGTCCGCGCAGATTTCCAACCAATCATTTTCCCGCTGGATTCTGGAAATGGCGGTTTGAAGTTTGCTCTCTTTTCTCCTGGCACCAAGAATGTCGGTAATGCTTGATTGATGTTGCCGGTAGTTTACCAGGCATTCATTTTTAAAGTCTATGCTACCATAGTGGGAGGCCACAAATACCATCCAATGATCATAAAATCCTTTTTGAGGAAAAGGGAAAATATAATCCAGTAATACTTTGCGAAACAGCATGCTATGCCCTGATACACAGTTGAAAAACAAAAATGATTTGGGTTGTTTTCCTTTTACAAAGTTGAGTTTGCTACTCATACGGATACCCATCCTTTTGCCATCTCCATCAATCAGTTCGGAGTCATGGTAAACCAGCAAATGATCTTCGAGGATGTGGAATAGTTTTTCTATTTTGTCCAAGCCCCAGATATCATCCTGATCGCATGGTGCAATGAGTTCGCCTAGGCAAGCCTTGAAATTGGCTGCAAAATTCTCTTGATAACCTAGGTTTACCCGGTTTTGAGTAAGCTTGATCTGAGGGAATTGTTTTGCGTATTCCTGGATAATAGCTACAGTGTCATCTGAAGAACAATCATCAAAAATGGAAATTTCCAAGTTTGGATAGGTCTGATAAACCAGGCTGTCCAATTGTTCACGTAAGTATCGGGAGCCATTGTAGGTACACATGGCAATAGAAATCAAAGGTAGATTTGAGGTATTCATCCTTGTGTAAATTGTTGTTTATCAATTAGGTTGCTGTACATTCCTTCCTGAATGAGTAGCTCAAAATGGGTCCCCCGCTCCACAATCTTCCCTTTGTCCAGAACAAGGATTAAATCTGCATTTTGGATGGTGCTAAGGCGATGTGCGATAACGCATGGGTGGTACGGTTCTTCATTAGCTTATTCAGTGCATCCTGCACCAGAAATTCTGATTCGGTGTCCAATGCGGAAGTAGCTTCGTCCAAGAGTAGGATAGGGGGATTCTTTAATACGGCTCTGGCTATACAGATACGTTGCTTCTGACCACCTGATAATTTGGTGCCTCTATCCCCGATATTGGAATCAAATCCTTTTGGGGTCTGAAGAATAAAATCCTCAGCGTTGGCGATTTTGGCAGCAAGCTGGATTTCTTCCATACTGGCATCAGGATTACCGAAAGCTATATTATTGGCTATGGAATCATGAAATAGAATAGATTCCTGATTTACAATGCCAATCAAAGCACGTAAGGAATCGCTGGAAAGATCTCTGATGTCAACCCCGTCAAAGGATATGCTTCCTTCCTGAGGATCGATAAATCTTGGGATCAGATCCATCAAGGTGGATTTACCGCCTCCTGAAGGGCCAACCAGGGCAACGGTAAATCCCCTTGGGATTACCATATCTATATTTTTCAGGATTTTTTCGTGGCCATAGGAGAAGCTCACTTCTTTCAATGCAATGCCATTATTTAAACTATGGACTTGGATCGCTCCCTCCTGATCTTTCACTAAGGCTTTTTCATCGATCAGTTCCAAGACCCTTTCTCCAGCTGCAATTCCTGAATGAATGGTGCTAAAGGATTCTGTGATCGCTTTGGCAGGACGCATGATCTGCGAGAAAATAGCTATGTAGGTGATGAATGCCGAGGCACTGAGTTCAGATTGGTTATCAATCACCAGAGACCCTCCGTAAAGTACTATGATGATGACCATGACTACTCCGAGTAGCTCGGATACAGGTGAGGCTAATTGCTGGCGGTAGGACATTTTCCTGCCGATCTCGGAGAAGCTTAACATTTTCCTGGTGAAATCTGTTTTTGATTCGTTCAGTAGCATTGAAGGCTTTGATAATCTTTATTCCTGAAAGCGCCTCATCCAGATAGCTTACCATCAGGCCAAACGTTTCCTGTGCCTCTTTTGCCTGTGCTTTCAGGCGCTTTACAATTTGGGAAATCACAAAGGCTGATATGGGAATAACCAGCATGGCAAACAGGGTCAGCTTATAAGAGATAGCGAACAGGATGAAAAGGTATGCCAATAACTGGAATGGTTCTTTGAATAAAACCTGAAGGGTGCTGGTAACTGAATACTGTACTACCTGTACATCAGAAGTGATTTTGGCAATGATATTTCCCTTCCTTTGCTCATTAAAGTAACCTACATGTAAATCCATTACATGATTAAACACTGTTCTTCTCAAATTCAGTAAGGTGTGAATCCAAAGGTTTTCCAACACCCTCTGCGAAATATACCGGAATGTATTGCTGAGCAGTACCGAAAGGAAGATGAAAAAACACACCCATTTTAATGCTTCGTAGGCTCCCCAGCTTTGTTGGATCGAGTAGACATAGTAACTGAAGTAGTCCATAATGTCTACCCATGACTCAGGCTTTACCACCGTTGTTGTTTTTTCCTTAAAAAGTGTACTGAGTAAGGGGGCAAGTAGGGCTAGATTTAGGGTGTTGAACAGCACCGAAAAAATGGTGAATAACACGTAGGGGATTGCGTATTTTTCAATGGGTTTCGCAAATGAAAGTAAGCGCCAATAGGTTTGCATAGTAGATTTATAAAGCAGTTAATTCTTTATTTACCAATAGGCCATGGATAGTATGGGTGACTTCAGCTATGCTTTTTCTTCCCTTATTGCACATCAAAAGATTCCGTAGTCTTTTTCTGGAATGCCGGATTTCATTTTTATGTACATCAAGTGCTGCATAGGATTTTAAGATCCAAAATTGCCCTATTAGTAATTTTGGCATTACTTCAGTCCATAGTAGGTACAACTTCCAGCGTTTGAGATCCTTTCTGTCCATATGGATGGCATCGGAATAACATGCGGTTGCGGAAGTAGATCTCCTTGATTCTTGTTTTTTGAAAATAGCTTTTGGTGGTATGGGAGCCTAAATGAAAGCATGTAGCTTCATGCTCATAGTAACAAGACCAGCCCATTTTCCAGGGCACGCATGGATAGGTCCAGGCCTTCGGCATAAAAAGGAGAATAGATTTCATCAAAGCCTCCCAGTTTCAGTAGCTTTTGCCGGTTTATCAGGCAGTTTGCACCTGATAGGAAGGTGGTAGGTATTCTACTGCTTAAGGATGAGTTGGGATAAACCTGCCGGTCGGATTTTAGTTTGTATCCATTAAACCTGGGAATTTTTGCTGCAACTTCTATTTTAGCTCCTGTTTTGTCCAGAATTTTACCCATTACCCCAAAGGTGTTGCTGTCTTCGAAATATGGGAGCAATTTTTCCAGGTAATCAGGTGCTAGTTTGATATCTGAATTCAGCAAAAAAACCAAGTCATGCTTAGCTGCCAAAATTCCTCTATTACAGGAAAATGAAAACCCCTTGTTTTGGAAATTTTGAAGAATAGTAATAGCTGGGTAATGCTGCTTTATGAAAGAAACGGAATCGTCCTGAGAGGCATCATCTACAAGGATAAACTCATATTCGCAATTCGATTTTTTCAGTGCCTTAATTGTGAATGGCAAATAGGATCTCCAGGAAGGTCTCTGCCGTTATAATTAGGCAGGACCACTGATAGGGTGTAATTCAAAATAGTAGTGGTTTAGTTGGGATGAAGACGCTCAAACCTGTTGAATCGCTACAAAAAATTAAAATTTAAATTAGTTCTCTTGTAAATTTTGAAATAGTCAACAGCGCGATTTGAGTAATTGAATTCAACAAATACCTTCCTGAAGATCAAGCGTCTGGATGTGACTTTACCGCCTTTTCTTTTGATTTTAGTTTAATTAATTTTTAAGGAAAAAAAAGTAAAACTATTCTGTTTTTGGGAGGAGAATCTTTTGGTTTCTAGTTTGGGAGGGGATTGATCTGAGCTAAGAAATTGAGTCAGAAAGTGGTTAAAATGAAGAAAAAAATACCTCTTACTTTTTTGAACCGGCAATGCCACAAGCATATTCCCTTCCTAATCATTTTTTGAATCGGTTTGAAAACTCCAGTTCAAATTACACTGTGGTATTTCTAGCAGAATTGGAAATGATTGGTTTGTTCCAAGACTGCTTTTATAGTCCCCCTAAATTCGCTGAATCAGCACTGATTCAACACTGGTTCATCACTGGTTCAAATCAATTATATTTTTTTCTATTCCTTCTTTCGCCAATTTACCCTGATCCCGTCACACGAGGCAAGAGACTACGGCATAAAGCCAGCGCTCCTGCCTTTGCTGGTTTATTCCGTTTCCTCATGCTCTTAGTGCAAAAAACGATGAAATTGATTCCCTGCTGGTAATTCAAGTTTACCCATAGATTATTATACAAATTTACTCCTCGTTGGTGGGGCAAACTGACCCGCGTCAGAAATTGTTTTTTTTGGAAAAGAATAGGAGGCTATTAAGATCTACATATGAATAAGTCCAAAATCATAACCTCCCATTTACCAGTAAGTTCATCGTCTGAATTCATCGAAGCCCCCCCTCTGGCAGATGGATTTTGGACTGAATTGTTCCTGATTCACACCGCGTCGAATAAATGTGGAGAATCCATAAGAAAATGTAAAATCCATCCTACAAATCAATAATTTAAGCGCGACTAGGTCCACTGTTCCGGACCACAAAAATCAATATAAAATGGGTGGCAATTGTAGCGCTGATAGGAGGTCCATTTGATCACTATATTCAATCGTCACTTCGGAAAGATTTTATTCGTTGCATACGTAGTGGAGCTTAAGTCTCCTTTTGCTGCGATGATAAAGTGTTTTTTTGAGGACATGGTTTCAAATGGTTTTTTTTTGACAGAATGAAGAAAAATATTGTTAGAAACCTTCGAATAATTGTAATAACCACGGGTTTTATCTATTTGGAGTGTTATTGGTAGTATTAAAAAAGAGGTTGATTAATAAAAAAATGTTGTTGATTTTGTTTTTTTACCTGCAAAAACACCTTAGAAAAAAGTAGCTGCCAGAATATTTAGCTTAGAAAGTTGAATGAGGAAAAATTCAATTTTCTATGATGACTCTGGATTTTTTTAAATTGGCTCAAGGGAGTATTAAGATTTCATTGGCTGTCATTCTGATTTGTTTCACTTTCAGCCCTGCTAAAGCGCAGGAAATAAAAGTCTTAGCAGATCAGGTTACTTTTACCAGCCCAGCTGATAAAATGACTTCTATGGTGGGATGTGGTTTTTTGAATTTGGGTCCCTGTTACAGTGCCACCGTCCAATACCCTGGATACGCGGTGCTGGAAGATAATCAGTATGCCCGTCTTTTGTCAAGCCCCGGATTATTGGCCGGCTTGGGAAGTTATGACGGAGAAATTGAATTGAAATTTCCTGTAACCGTTCCTGCTGATAATCCTGGTCCTATGTGAGGATTGGGGCAGATGAAAACCTCTTGCAGCTATTAACTGGGGGAAGTCTAGGAGAGTTTTTATCCACTACCCTTGGACTGGTTATTTTGGGTGAACAGGAAATTAAAATTGATGTCAGAAACTCTTCCGGTGCCACTGTGTTGACCAGAAACAGTACCCAGGGTTTTGATACGGATGATGTTCGATTAGTGCAGGATAAGAATGGATATTACTACCTTGCTCTGAAACCAAACCTGCCATATGATAGGATCCGCTTGTCGAATCGGTCCACTGCATTGGCTGGGCTTGGTTCGGAATATACCCTGGATGTCTGGTATGCCTTTTATTTTGAAGTGGATCCCTGTTCGGTGGTTCCTACATTCACCAGCTATGATGGAAGCGGAATCAATTTAGACCTAGTGGACCTGAATCCCCCTGTCTTAGGATTGGAACTTGCTGTGGATAGGGACTTGGAAACTTTCTCTGAGATTTCACTTGGAGTTATAGGGCTAGCCGGAACGGTTGAACAGCTAATCTATTTCAATTCTCCCGTGGAGCCGGGTAATGAAATCACAGTCAGCCTTGCTTCAGGTCAATCACTGGTCGATCTGGATCTATTAGAATATGTGGAACTAGTAGCGTATTCAGACGGTGTAATCGTTAGTTCGGTTACCGCTTCTACCTTATTAGACCTGGATGTATTGGGCCTTTTCTCCACTGGTGAATTTTTCGATTTCCCGATAAGTAGTGATGATTATCCGATTGACCGTATAGGAATAAAAATTTCATCTCTGCTAGGTCTAGGTGTCTTGGAAGGGAATCTTCAGATCAGTGAAACACAAGTGCGGCCCAAAAGGCCTGAAATTACACTGGAATCGGAAGATGGGGCTTTTCAAATTTGTCAGGGACAAACGGTCACAATAAGCCCAGAAAACATAGCTGGGGGAGAATTAAATTGGTACCGGATAGAAGGAGAAGAAGAGATTGCCATGGGCACCATGGATTCTTATACCACCTCTGAGGAACTTCCTGCAGGAGATTATCAATTTTCTGTCAAATCCACTGGCTTACTTTGTAGCGGAGAAAGTGAACCATCAATTTTTCAGGTAAAGGTTTTGCCCGCACCATCTTTGGCAAACTTTACTGTTACCCCATCTGGAGAGGTGGGGATAGATGAAAATGGCCTTTTTACTTATATAGAAGGAATCAATCCGGTAATTCTTACCCCAGCCTTGACTGATTGGTCAGGTGAAGGGGAATTCAAATGGTACCAGGACGAGAATCAAACTGTTGAAATCCAACATGGGAGTTTGGTGGATGGGGTGTCTTACTCAGTGGATGAAGGAAGCTTGAGTATTTCTGGGCTGACCTACTCGGACCAGTTTGATTCGATCAATTATTTTCTGGTTTGGCAACCTGAAGAAGGATGTTCAGCACCTTCACCGAAATTAGTGAGTTTGAATTCTATGGCTAGGATATTAAACAGATCCGTCCAGTTTTTTCATGCAGAAACACGACCGGAAAGAACGGTTTTGGTAGAATGGAAAGTCCATGAAAATTCATTGTCAAGCTCTGTGGTCCATGGAAAGAAGCGGTTCCGATATGATTTTCAAAGAGATCTGGAATGGGAATCTTAAGGATGGGGAGTATGGGAGCTTTGAGGATACTAACCCCATGTTCGGTGATAATTATTATAGGATTCGGGTAATTTCGGATACTGGAGTTGCGCCTTTGGTTTCAAAACTTAACAGGGTCTTCATTCCCCATTTTTCAGAAGCTGAATTATTTGTTTACCCTAATCATTTCAAGGATTCTTTTTCTATTGGTACTACTGAATACAGTGCTAAGAAACTAACCTACTATCTCTACTCCAGTCAGGGTGCGCTTGTCGCAAATGGACAGGCATTAATTGAGCCACAATCGCCTTTCATGATAGTAAATTTGGAATCAATTGCCTTGGGTGAGTATTTTTTATTGTTGTTTGACCAAGAAGTCAAACATAGTTTTCATTTGATAAAAAAATGAATTTAATTTTTAGTGAACTTGGTATGAAGTTCATTATGGTTTTCAGATGCATGGAATGGGTGAGGTATTATTAAATCAAGTCTGTTTTATGGTTAGTATCGGGTTCGGATTATCGTGGCATCCTGATCCCAGTACTGTTTTTTATTCGAATACATTCTGTAAAATTTGATGTTTTCTGAGGATTTAAAAGGATAAGTTAGACTTAAGAATTGAGGCTGTTTCAGCCTGTGCTGTCAGTGCGGGAATCTTAGGGCATCGATCTTCCGACCAGATAATCAAATAATCTAAGTTGACTGCCATCTTTGCGGATAAGAAAAAATTTTACTAGCCGTGAATGTGATGAATGAAGCAGATTGGCCAGAGATCATTTCATCCTTTTCATTATTTAATTCTTGGTCTGCCTTTCTTTCAGAAATCGATGTTTTCTTAAGGATATTGATCATTTATACCTGATGGTTTGTTTCATTGAAGGATTTTGTAGGGATATGTATAAATATTGTTACGGAAATTAATATAAAGGTGATCGTGATTCCATAACGATTAAATCCATAGGTTTATGAAGAGCAGAAAAATGTATATTATAATGTAAATATGTGGTTTGAAATATATGGGCAATGGACATTGAATTAGCACATTTTTATTACTAAGCAGGAACTTATATATTTGGATAATAGGGCTTTAGGAATAGAGCCAAATAATTTTAATAGTTAAAATATCGCTGTTTTTTTATGAATACTTCGGAAATACTTTTGATTGATGATGACCCTATTTCAATACTTCTATCAAGGTTCTTTCTTGAGAAAACCATACCAAAGGATGGTTCTGTGCGGGTTACATGCTTTTGCTGTCCATTTGAAGGATTGCAGTATGTGAAGGATTTTTGTGGTTCAGAAAGGTATTGCCATGAAAATAGCAGAATTCTTCTGGATTTGAATATGCCTGGCATGGATGGATGGAAATTTATGGAACATCTCAAAGCAATCGATTTGCAAAAACGAATAAAGGTAATTATCCATTCTTCCTCTAATAATATTTTGGATAGAGAAAAAGCAATAAAGATCAACCATGTTGATTATTATATATCTAAACCTATGACTCAAGATAAAGCAAGTAGTGTAATGAAATGGATTTCTTAAATTGATGCATACTATTGGAAAATTAAATCAATCGTGTAAATTTAAATAGTACAATGTATACTCTTTTTTTTTGATCACATTCATTTGTTTGCTTGTTTCATCCATTTTCTTAGGATTATCTGTTTCAAAAGGATTGAATTCTCCTATTGAAAGAAAATTCTTACTATTTAACTTGTCTTTATTGGTATGGCAATTGTATGAGCTTTGTTTAAGGAGCGGCTATTTTTTGAATATTGTTAAGGGTTTTAATAATTATTTTTCTATTTTTTATATTATTATCGGATACCTCTTGTTTGATTTGGTTACCGGATTAGTAAATGAGCAGGGGAGAAGATATTTTTTGATTAAGTTGATTATGTTAATCTATAGTTTATGGTTGTTTATAGATTATATTACTTTTCCAGCTGAAATAAGTATGCAACATTCCAGTGTTTTTGGATATGCACTTGAGTTTCGTGAAGACTCTAAAGATTTTGCTATTCCCATATGGATTTTTTTTGAATTGCTTGTGACACTATTTTTCTTGTTTATGACTGTCAGAACTACTAAAAATAAGATTGTTGGATTGAATTTTGTAAACTATATAGCCCTAGTAGTGGTGTTGTTTGCTACTGTTTCTCAATTTATATTTCCTATATTTTATAATAGAAGTCTTCCGGGCTTGTCTATTGTGTTAACAGGTTTTTTGGCAGCCTTCTATTTTCTGATAGAAAATAATTATATATTGATTAAGTATTATTCAGGGAATCTATTTGATAAGATAAAAAATGAAAGCAAACTCTTCTTCTTATTTAATAAGGAGGGGCAGATTTTTTATCCTAATCCACTGATGCAGGATTTGCTCAATAACACCAATTCCATTACTGAGCTTCATCCCAGACCTGAATTCGTGGAAAGGATGATGCCCTCAATTAAAAGATCTTCCATTTACATTGGTAGACAGAAAGAATTGGAGATGATCACCTCTGAGGAAAAAATAGGCAAGGATTATTTTAAAATCTCTTGTTTTCTTTTCAATGCAAGTAATTCATTTACAGGTGGTATGGTAGTAGGAATGACGCCTGAAAGAAAGGTTAATTATGAAAACCCTATTCTTAGTTCTTTCAACAGTTTTAAACGTATAAGTGATATTCCGAATTCCTTTTTACTGGAAGTGGACCTTTTTGAGAAAGTCATCAAAATAAATGATAAGGTATTTGTGAAATATCCATTTTTCGAAGCAAGGAACTTTACGTTTGTTGAATTTTTCAGATTTTTGAAGAGAAAGCTCCAGCGTGAGGACTTTAAAAGGGTGATTGATTTTTACAGATTTATCAGCAGAGGTATTATTTGATGGCAATCCCAAAAAAACAACCATGACATTAAATTCCCAAGATTTCTATTATTCTTTTGAAGTAGGGTTCAAAAAAATTGGCTTCAATTTGACTTCCAACGACTGAACCTCATAGACATCACTCGACGTAACTGATGGGAAAATTCCCGAAATGGAAGTTGAGTGGATGAAAAAACAGGTCCCATGGGTCGTTTCGCATGTTTTCAGAAAACCTGTTGCCAACGTTTTGGGACTGTTGAATATCATAAAAAATGATGAAACAGATATCGAGCTGCTTCAATCTGCCACGGAAATATTGAGTTTAATTCGAGGAAGAAATAAAGGATCTTGATTTGAAATTTGATCAGTTTATTTCCAGGGATTCGACGACAAGTCTTAACCTGATATTTTGTTGATCAACTGCATGATCTCCTTATAGTAATTTCTTCCTATTGGAATTTCGCGGTTTTTCAATTTAATAATTTTGGAATTGATCGCATTGATTTTATTTAGATTTCACAATGTCCGATTTATTAACTCGAAAGAATTGGCTTTCAGGTAAATGCACCAAAATTTCTTTTGCGGTATTTCGTAATGTATAGGCTTTTTCGTTGACCCACAAATGGGTATAGCTGCCGTCTGCCTTTAACCAATCGATTTCTTTTACTTCTATTCTGATTAACCAGCCGTTTTCTCGGATATAGATATCTGCATTATCACTCGGGACTAAATTGGCTTCATTTAGCTTTTTCTTAGCTTTGAAGTTATTGACCGCAAATTCTATGGTAGTGACAATACTTTTTATATTGAAGGGTTTGGTTATAAACCCTTCAGGATTCAAATGGGCAACTTTTTCTATTACCTCTTTTCCGGATGCCGATGTCAAAAATACTATGGGTAGGCTCATTTTTTTCCTAATTTCTGCGGCGAGGTTGATACCGGTTTTAACTCCTTTTAGTTTGATGTCAATTAAAACCAGATCTGGTTTTTTTTCTTCAATCTCAATCAAGGCATCTTCTGCATTATCCAAAATTCCAAGAACCGAATAGTTTTGAATGGTTAGTATTTCATTGATGTTTTCTGATAACCTTTTGTTGTCCTCAATTAATATTATACTTGTTTGCATTGTAATCTTTGAAGTTCATTTGAAGCTGTAAATTAATTTTTTTTGAATTAAAATGAATACCATTTACATATTTGTTGGAGTATAATTTCAATATTTTTGCAATTATTCCATGTATCCAATTAGTAAAACTAAAAAAATAGGATTTATCTGGTTTTAAAATGTGCCCTTTTATAATTTAGGTATCGTAATACTGCATCTTGGTTACATAATTTTATGAAATAGTAACAGTTTCTGTTATTATTATTTTCATCCTGTTTTTAATGGCTATTTTTGCCTTGAAGTGTATTAAGCACATCGTTTATCAGGAGATTTAGAGCGAATTTGTGTCAGTTTATTTCATGATTCGATATGAATTTTATTTGATTTTCAAATGATTTTAATCCTGTTTTTTGTATTGTATTTCCCCGATTTAGGTTGATGCCGACGTTGGTTTTATAGAATTAATTGATCAATCTTAGTGCTTCTTGATCGTCTATGAATACCTTTTTCTAATAGTAGTATTCACTAGATGATCATATGA
>NZ_JBVVUG010000005.1:0-49547 GCF_055809615.1 Algoriphagus sp. 10J20-15 | reverse complement strand
AAGGATAAAATCAGCGAAAACAGACTTCTTTTCATATAGATTGGTGGTTTAACTTTTAGCTGAAAATCTGATGCTCTTAGTTCCTCAAAAAAAGCTATTTTGGTTCAATGGTTAAAATAATTGAAGAATACACATGGATTTAATAGTACCTGGAGATGGGCAACTCATTTGGCAAATTTCATTCCTATTCTCTGTACTCTACCTAGGTTTTTGGGCTTATGCGCTATTTGATGCGCTAGGAGCGGAATTTAGGGCGGCTCATAGCAAACTCATGTGGGTGGTGACTATAATACTTGCGCCAGTCATCGGCACATTTTTATATCTCGCAATGGCCAGAAGCCAGAGAAAAGAACGGCGCAGATTTAAGCCTACATTTTCAAAATCCCCTAATTCAAACTAAATGACACTTTCTTTTATTCAAAACATGGGCGGAGGCTCCATTATAGTTGTACTGCTGTTTGGTCTTATCTATGGCATATTATGGATTTACTGTCTGGTAGATATCCTTCGCTCGGAATTCAAAGATCCCAATATGAAAATAATCTGGATCGTAGTTATTCTATTTGCCCAGCTTATCGGTCCCCTTGTTTACTTGGCGATGGGGAAAAGCACTAAAATAACGAATTACTCTTGATATGTTTGGACTAGGTGCTATTGGGTTAATAATTTATGCAATTACCATTTTTGATGTGGTGAGCAGTAAGTTCGCAAACCCAAACGACAAACTCATTTGGATTATTATCGTAGTACTAGTACCACTTTTAGGAGCCATTCTTTGGTTCTTGATCGGTAGAGGGAAAAGGATTTGAAATCAAAATGCTTTTCGATGTATGCCTTTTAGAGCCACTAAAGCATGAGAAGTCTTTTTTTTATACTACAAGCAAATCAGCAGTTTCAACATTCCTTTTTCATTACTTATCGCTTTCCTAGCCTACATAAACGGTGGCAGTTTTGATGTTTTCTTTTTTCTCCCACTTTTGACAATTGGTTACTTACTCGCTCTATATTTACTTGAAGTAAGGTATGCGCATCAGTATTTCTTCTATTTCAATTTAGGGCATGAAAAGTTAAAATTGATTGGCTTTACTTTCGGGGTAAATGCAGCCATTGCCCTCACCTATTTCCTTATTTTTTAATTGCCTATGACTCATCACATCTTAGAAGTAGATAGTCTGATCAAGGCATTTGGCCATAAACATTTACTTACTGATATCTATCTTAAATGCACCACAGGAGAAGTAATTGGAATTTTAGGTAGAAATGGAACAGGCAAATCCACTTTACTTCAGATAATTTTTGGGTCAACTGATGCAGAAAGTAAAAGCATTAGGATAAACGGTAAATTCCTGGAAAAAGCATTTTCAGATGGAGATAAAATAGCCTATCTACCTCAAGGCAATTTCTTGCCAAATGGCTTATCTGTTTCCTCGGTCATTCGAACATACTTTGATGAAGAAAACAGTAGAAATTCAGTTATTGCTAATACTCGAATAAAGCCGATTCTACATAAAAAGATCTCTGCACTTTCTGGAGGTGAAAAACGATACCTTCAAGTACTACTGATTCTCAATCTTCCAACGGCATTTGCCTTGCTTGACGAACCTTTTTCCCAAGTAGAACCACTCTACAGAGCGGACATCAAAGCACTCATTGATATACATAAGAAAGAAAACGGCATCATCATTACTGATCACGACTACCTGAATCTGATGGATGTTAGCAACAAAACCTTCCTGCTTATGGGCGGAGCGCTGAAGCCAATAGTCGATACAAAACAACTCATCGAATACAATTACCTGCCTCCTGAGAAATCCGAAAAAGAGGCAGAAGCTGATGATGAGCATTTTCTTATTGACAAGCAGACATCGAAAGATCTGGGTCTAGCTATCAACTACGGTGAGGAAAGTTTACTTTCTCTATTTGAAAAGCCAGAATCAAAAGGTGGAAAAGCTTACTTGGAAAAGTTGTTTGGCAATCCAACGAAAAGCAAAATCCTCCTTCAAAATAGACAGGAATCTATAAAATTCTTTCAGCAAAATGATGGCCTACTGAGGCTTGACAGAAAGCAACTTGATTTTATTACTGTCTACTTGGAGTCTGGCATAGCAGTGAATTCTTCCCAATACAGTTCGCTGTCAATCTATCTGAAAAACAAGTATCGCACCTCAAACAATTTTTACATTCAGGAAACAGGGATGCAACATGTGTTTGAATTTTTGAAAGAAGCATTACAACTGGCTACTAAAATCCAAGACCTGAACCCTAATTGGTATCTATCCAATCTTGCTTATCAGATTCAAGAACAAATCAACAGCAGCAATTTGCGGGACTTTATGGATTCCTATGGCCAAAAACCGCTTTACCTCCATTTTTCAGAGTTTGATTTTATGTTGAGAAGTAAGGGAAAGGAACAGCTCCTTTGGTTACTCGAACGCTTTTATGAATTTGATGCATACAACGCAGTAGCTCAGACAAGTAAAAAATTAAAATTCGCTTTTCCTGAATTTGAGAAAACTCAGAGTTCTCTAATAGAAATTGAAGGGCTGTTTCACCCAAAGCTGGCTAAAGCTGTTGGTAATGATTTCACTATTTCAGCTAAAGAAAATATGTGTTTTCTCACTGGAGCAAACATGTCAGGTAAATCTACTTTCCTCAAGGCCTTCGGCTTGGCTATTTATCTTGCTCATTTGGGATTCCCTGTTCCTGCTGTCAAAATGAAAACGAGTATTTTCGACGGGATTTTCACTACGATCAATCTCTCTGATAATATTAATCATGGACTAAGTCATTTTTATAGTGAAGTAAAACGAGTAAAAGAAGTAACGCGTGAGATCAAAAATGATAAAAATCTAGTCGTCATTTTCGATGAGCTATTTCGTGGCACCAATGTAAAAGATGCCTCCACTGCTTCTTCTATGATAATTTCTGCTATCGCCCAGCAGCCTGGAAGTGTCTACATTATTTCTTCGCACATCATGGAGATTGCCAGGAATTGGAAAAACAAAAGAACATTTTCTTCAAGTGCTTTGATGTGAGAGTAGTCAATGACGAAGCCATTTATACTTACAAGCTTGTAGATGGAGTTTCCAAAGACAGCCTGGGACTACACCTTGTTATCAAAGAGCAAATCTTAGAATTACTTCAAGGAAAAAAAGCTACTTCCTAATTCTACCAATAGGAAAAGCCATTACACCCATTAACTATAAATGTGCTTTAGCGCAGGGGTCAAATCTGGACATTCAAAGTCAAACCCAGCCTTCTGGATTTTTTGAGAAGAAACTCGATTTCCGCCAAGAACCATCGCGGCCATTTCCCCTAAAACTAACTTTAGTACGAAACCGGGTACTCCAATTCCAACATAAGGTTTACCCTTTGCTTTAGCTGCTGCCTGGGTTAATTGCTGATTGGTAGCAGGATTTGGTGCAACTGCATTAAAGACACCTTGAAGCGTAGTCTTTTCCAATGCAAAGACAAACATCCTTGCCAAATCCTCTATACTTATCCAGCTCATCCACTGATCTCCTTTTCCAAGTGGTGCAGCAATAGGTGGCTTCATCATTTCTCCAAGCGCTCCGCCATTTGCATCCAGCACAATGCCTATTCTCAGCATTACTGTCCGAAGATGCAATTCTTCCATTTTCTTCACCTCATTTTCCCAAGAGACGACCACTTGAGCTAAAAAATCTGATCCTGACTCATACGTTTCATCCATTAAAGTTGTTCCGGTGTCGAAACCGTAAAAACCAACAGCAGAAGCTGAAATAAACGTATTTGGCTTCTCAGCGGCATTCTCTACTGCTGTATAAAGCAATCGAGTACTATCAATTCGTGAATCTAAAATGATCTTTTTGCGCTCTTCAGTCCAGCGTTTCTCCGCCACACCTGCCCCGGCTAAATGAATGATAGCATCTGCCCATTCTACGGCTTCTGCATCTATAGTTTGCTTTTCCACATCCCATAAAAATGACTTTTGCTGTTGTTTAGATCTACTAAGCCAGGCCACTGAATATCCTTTCAGTTCCAGTAGCTGTGTGATTTTTTGGCCAATAAGACCTGAACCTCCGGAAATAAGAATATTTTTCATCTATGGGTAATTTAATTTAAGATAACCCTATATCAATCCAATATGTTAATCTTATCTGATAATATAAGACTAAGTACGCTTCTTTAAATTCAATATCTATTCCTAATTTGGCCCAACTAATTGAAAAAACTAGTTTGAACAGTACATCTATTTTTCGGTACGTACTACTCTGGATCGTTTTGAGTCTGCTAATCGGCTTACTTTCAGGGTCTGCCTCAGCTATTTTTCTGATTGCCCTGAATTGGGCAACTGATTATCGGGAATCTCATCTCTGGATCATTGGATTTCTGCCAATTGCAGGATTTGTGATAGGCTGGAGTTATTACCGATTAGGGGAAAATTCTGTAAAAGGAAATAACCTTTTACTCGATGAACTCTACAAATCCGAAAAGCCCATTCCACTTAGAATGACTCCTTTGGTCCTTTTAGGGACAGTTTTGACACATTTATTTGGTGGTTCGGCTGGACGAGAAGGTACTGCCGTGCAAATGGGAGGGTCACTTGCAGACCAACTCACTAACTATTTTAAAGTTGATCCAGCAGATCGAAGAATCATATTAATAGCTGGAGTTTCAGGTGGATTTGCCTCTGTTTTCGGGACACCGCTGGCTGGAGCAATATTTGCGTTGGAATGGATGCTTCATCGGAAAATCCGATGGAAATCGCTCTTTCCTGCTTTTTTGACGGCATTTGTGGCAAATTGGGTTTGTAGCTCACTTTTCGGAGTTGCACATACGCATTATTTGGTGGATCTGGTGCCGCCGCATACTTTGATGAACCTACTCTGGATCATTCCAGCTGGAATTGCCTTTGGGTTATCCGGGAGATTATTTGCCCAAAGCAATCATTTTTTTTCTCATCTATTTTCTAGACACATCTCCTACCCACCGCTTCGCCCGGTCATAGGCGGACTGGTGATCGCGGGAATTGTATACATTTCGGACAGTACGACCTACATCGGACTAGGTATCCCCAGGATAGTAGAAGCTTTCGAGACTCCATTACCTTGGTACGATTGGTTGGCGAAAACTGGCCTGACCAGCTTTACTTTGGGTGCTGGCTTCAAAGGTGGAGAAGTAACACCACTGTTCTTCACAGGAGCTACGCTGGGTAATGCCCTTGCTACTTGGATTCCACTTCCCTTGGCCTTGATGGCAGGTATGGGTTTTGTCGGTGTTTTCTCGGGAGCCACCAACACCCCATTGGCATGTACAGTAATGGGAATGGAGTTATTTGGATATGAAACAGGGATATATTTGGGAATTGCTTGTTTGATAGCCTACCTTTTCAGTGGCAAATCGAGTATCTATTCATCACAAAATCTGGATAAGAAATTCCATTTGTATCCTGCAGAAGGGATTTTTAACTTTTCCAGAAAAAAGTCCCAAGAGAACGATTGATATTCCTTTAAAGTCTATTGCTAACCCATGAAGTTCAAGCTGAAAATTTTTTCTAACCCTGATCGCAATATCATCTTTCTCAATAAGGTGATTAAGGTGCAGGAAAAAGTCGTTCAGATCAGTAGCATGTTTGCCTTTGGTCTCTTGCTATTTCATTTTGGGTATTCTACAGACCCTCAAAATGAGGTCACTGCTTCTGAGCTCTTCAACATCTCCCTAATCCTCATAGGAGTTGGTTATCTTCTTAGAGTTTTATTGGTAGAAAAATCAATTTTTCCTGCACGTGTAATCCTTGAGTTACTTCTTTCGCTTTTAATGATTCTTACTTCATTAGTCCGCTGGAATGTGCTAGGAGATGAAATAACTCAATTGGTTTTGGATTTCACAGCACATTACCATCTCATTAATGGTCTGGTTATCGTCTTATTTTTCATAGAGCTCAGCAAATTTAGTCTCACCATAAATGAACTAAAACTCAGCCCTTCATTAGTTTTTATACTCTCTTTCATTCTGCTCATCTTCGTGGGAACGGGCCTGCTAAGCCTTCCTGAAGCTACTACTAGGGATATAAGCTTCATAGACGCCTTGTTCACGGCGACTTCTGCTGTATGTGTCACGGGCCTGATCGTACTGGATACTGCCAAGGATTTCACGTTTTTTGGCCAGGTAGTAATTATGATTTTGTTCCAAATTGGTGGACTTGGAATCATGGTATTCACGAGTTTCTTTGGCTTCTTTTTTAAGGGTAGTTATTCCATAGAAAACAGACTTTTCATACGTGATTACATCAATGAGAACAATGTAAATGAGATTTATACAACCCTATTTAAGATCATTTCCTTTACCGTTTTGGTGGAAGGATTCTGCGCCTTTTTGATCTATCATTTTACCGACTCTGCACAATTTTCAGGCCGTGGAGATCAGCTATTCTTCTCGCTTTTCCACGCGATCTCAGCTTTTTGCAATGCAGGGTTTTCTACGCTCAGCAACGGGCTCTATGAGGAAGGTTTCCGAGAAGCTTATAATATGCATTTGGCGATTGCACTGGCGATTGTACTTGGTGGAATAGGTTTTCCTGTAGTGCTGAATTATTATTCTTATGTAAAGCACCTAGTAGTAGGCTATGTGAAAAGTATCCTCGGGATAGAAAAATACAGACATACCCCAAGAGTATCCAGCGTCAACACACGATTGGTAGTATATACTACCGGCATTCTCCTGGTAATCGGTATGGTCGTCTATGCAATATCAGAACAGGGGCATACCCTAAAAGGACTGAGTCCCTATGGTAAATTTGTGACTACAGTTTTTGGGGCAGTGACCCCAAGAACTGCGGGGTTCAATACGGTGGACATGCGGGAATTAGCTGTTCCCACCGTTCTGGTTTACCTTTTTCTAATGTGGATCGGCGCTTCACCTGGATCTACAGGAGGAGGGTTAAAAACAAGCACATTTGCGGTAGCTATGCTTAACACATTTAGCATAGCTTCTGGCAAAACAAGAGTAGAGGTATTCAGACGGCAGATTTCAAATGAGACACTGAAGAAAGCATTTGCGGTGATTTCCCTTTCGGTGTTGGTCATGGGTTTAGGAGTTTTCCTCCTGATGGTTTTTGATCCCGAGCTCCCCATGATTGATGTTGCTTTCGAAGTTTTTAGCGCATTTTCAACAGTAGGACTCACGCTAGGCATTACCTCACAATTAAGTTTAGGAAGTAAATTAGTATTGATGGTAATAATGCTTATCGGAAGGGTGGGAACACTCACGATTTTAATTGCAATCGTTCGTAGGATAGGAGAACAACGGTACAAATACCCTGAGGAAACCGTTTATATAACGTAATCGAGAAGACATGAAATATATAATAGTAGGAATTGGAAATTTCGGAGGCTATCTAGCCAAGCGCTTGACTAATCTAGGTCACGAAGTGATTGGCGTGGATTCTAGTGAAAGTCGGATAGAGTTGATCAAAGATAGCATCACGCACTCTATCGTAATGGACGCCACAGATCAGGCAGCCGTAAAAAACCTCCCCTTAAAAGACACTGATGTCGTCATCATAGCGATCGGGGAGGATATCGGGGCTTCTATCATGAGCACAGCTATTTTTAAACAATTAAAGTCCAATCGTATCATCGCGCGAGCTATCAACCAACTTCATGAAACAGTAATTCAAGCCATCGGCGTAGACGAAATCATTCACCCAGAGGAGGAAACTGCCGATCGTCTGTCGAAACGCCTAGAGATGAAAGGCGTCCTGGATTCCTTGGAGATCTCTGATGAATATAACATCGTAGAGGTAAAAGTGCCTAGCCGATATGTGGGAATGACTGTAGCAGAAGCAGACATCAGAAAAGAATTTTACCTCAATATCCTTACGATTATTAAAATAGAGCAGCGAAAAAATCTTTTAGGAATTAATACGCCATACAAAAACGTGATCGGAGTAGTAACACCAGAATACAAATTCGAAAATGAGGATGTGTTGCTGCTTTTTGGGAAAATAAAAAACATACAAGATTTTCTAAAGCTTGGAGATTAGAATAGCTTTTCTCCACAATTTTTGCAGTAGTTATCTGCTGCATGAATTGGACTAAATCTGCATTTTGGGCATCTGTTATTTTCTAACAGTTTCTCGTCCTTCCTTTTCTGTGCCGCCATTTCTGATGAAACAATCCCCGTAGGCACAGCAATTATTGCATAACCCAACAGCATAATTAGCGACGAAACTAACTGTCCGAGAGGAGTCACGGGATAAATATCTCCAAAACCCACCGTTGTCAAAGTCACTATCGCCCAATACATTCCGATTGGTATACTAGTAAAGCCGTGCTGTGGCCCTTCGATAATAAACATGAACGTGCCCATGATCAGTACAATTGTCACCACAAAACCTATGAAAATCAGTATTTTGTGAGAACTCGATTTCAGAGATTTAGTTAAATACTCCGCCTCCGCGACGTAGCGGCCAAGTTTCAGGATCCGTATCACCCTCAACAGACGCAATGCTCTTACTACCGTGAAAAGTTGGGAATTGAGCACAAAGAAACTGAGGTAAGAAGGCAAAATGGCTAGCAAATCTACTACTCCAAAAAAGCTAAAAATATACCCGCTAGGCTTGCGCGATAGCCAAACTCTAAGAAAGTATTCAATGGTAAATAGAATGGTAAAGACCCATTCCAAAATCAAAAAGACCTCTCCGAATCTAGCTCGTAGGCTTCCGACCGAATCTAAAATTGCCACGAAAATACTTCCGAAAATCATAAATAAGAGTACAATATCGAAGGTCTTCGAAGCCCAATCATCAGACTCAAATACAATATGAGCAAGGCGTTTTTTGGTGAGTTTCATAGGGGAATTTAGAAAAATTTATAAGCCAAAACCAACCCTAGTCTAGGTAATAAATGCGCTTCACTCGGGTACTAATATTAGTCAGAAGTTCATATGGGATCGTACCGATCTGATCCGCAAGCTCTTTCAACGAAATTTTCTCTCCGTATACAATTGCCTCATCACCAGCTTTCACGTCCATTCCGCTCACATCCACCATGCACATGTCCATACAGACATTCCCGATCACAGGAGCTTTTTTTCCATTGATTAACACATAGCCTTTACCATTGCTAAACCGCCGATCATACCCATCTGCATACCCAAGCGCAAGGGTAGCTATTTTACCTCCAGAGATTAGGATGCCTTTTCTCGAATACCCAATTGTTTCTCCTGGTTCAAGAGTTTTTATTTGAGAAATTGTAGTTTTTAAGGTACTGATTGGACGCAAGGATAACGCATGTTTTCCTGTCACTTCAACTCCATAAAGGCCGATTCCCAACCTTACCATATCGAATTGAAAGTCTGGAAACGCAACGATTCCAGCTGAATTGAGTGCATGAATGAGCGGTTTGTAAGTGATCACTTGCAGAATATCATTTTTCATCTCTTCAAAAGCCTTCAATTGAGATAAAGAAAACTCCTGATGAATCTCTTCATCCGCCCCAACCAAATGAGTATAAACAGAAGCAATCTCCAATTGCGGATTTGCCTGAATTAAATCCTTCAATCCATCCAGCTGCTTTCTCTCAAAACCCAATCGATGCATTCCCGTATCTATGTCGAGGTGAATACGCATGGTCCTATGATGAATGGTACACCAAGACGCCAAACTCTCAAAAAACTCAGGACTAAAAACTACCGGTTCCAAATCAAACTCACTACAAAGCTCAAACGATTCCTCCATAGTATTAAGCACCATTATTGGCAGCTTGATACCCTGCTTACGCAAAGCGACGCCTTCGTCAGAAAAAGCCACACCTAAGTAGTCCGCCCCCATGGTCTGAATTTGATTGGCGATTTCTACAGCTCCACCTCCGTATGCAAAAGCTTTTACCATTACCATAACTTTGGTCTTTGGGGAAAGAAGCTTTTTATAAAAATTATAATTATGAGTCAGCGCATTCAGATTGATCTCTAATGTAGTCCCGTGGATTCTCTGCTGAAGTCGATTGACTACTTCTTCAAATCCAAAAACCCTTGCTCCTGTGATCAATATCATATCATTCGCAAAAGCCTCAGGGTCAAGACTAGACAGAAGCTCTCCCGTAGAAGTAAATCCCTTGAAAAATTCTGGGAACTCCCTTTCCAATAAGAATATCTCTTTACCAACTCCAAATATCTGATCGAATTGATATTTTCTTATCAGCTCGGTGACTTCTTCATAAATTTTCTCAGGGGAACCTTGCTGAAGCAAATCCGACAAGATCAGTATTTTGCGACGTTTGGGACGCTGCTGTTGCATAAAGTCCAGCGCGACTTTCAACCCGGCCAAATCATTGTTATAGGTGTCATCAATCAGGAGAGAATCGTTTATTTCCTGGCTTTAGCGTAAGTCGCATATCTACCGATTTGAGGTGTGATATGCCTTCTTGGATAGATTCTGGGCTTTGCCCCAAAGTCATCGCGGCTATGATGACATGGGTGATATTCTCCAGTGAAGCCATATCAGAAAAGGGCACCTGAAATGTATGTGTACTCAGGTCTGATTTCATCAATATCAGGCGAGCACCGCTCTCCTTCAATTTCACCGATCTGGTAAATTCATAGCCAGCTCTGTCCGACCAACCTATAAGCTTTTCAGCAGGAAATAAGGCCTCTATTTGATCAGAAACCAATTTTTGATCAGCACAGTAAATCAGGAGATTAGAATCTTCAAAAATCGAAAGCTTCTCCTTAAGCTTTGATTCCAAGCTTTCAAACCCTTCCTGATGAGCGGTTCCAAGGTTGGTAAAAATCCCCACATCCGGCTTGATCATTTCTTCCAAAGCTGCCATTTCTCCAGCCTTCGAAATTCCTGCTTCTAAAATTGCCACTTGATGATAGGTCTCTATTCCGAAGATGGAAAGAGGAACACCAACCTGAGAATTGTAGCTTTTTGGGCTTTTGGCTACAGCGTACTTTTGTCCCAAGATCTGTCCTAGCCATTCTTTTACAATAGTCTTACCGTTGCTGCCAGTGATGCTCACCACAGGATTTGTAAAGAGAGATCTTTCGTATTTGGCCAAAAGCTGCAAGGCTCTTCGGGTATCGGCAACTTTGATTATGCAAATATCCGGAAAGACGTTCTCATCAAAATCGTGATGAACCAAGAATGTCTTTACTCCAAATTCAGCTAATTGTGGAATGAAATCAGCTCCATCAGCTTTTGCTCCCCGGAGCGCTACAAATAGTGTTTTTTCGGGATGAAGAATCTGTCTGGAATCGATTGCAATTTGAGAAATAAAGAGCTCATCATTTCCATTGAAAAGCAATCCCGCGGTGATTTCTACGATTTGTGGTTGACTAACTTCCTGAAACATCTTGTCCCGGATTTATTTTCTTGTTCTTTTTCTTGAAAAACACCTGCTTAATCCATCTAGGAAGGAAAAATGCTCCCAAAATCAAGTATGGATAATAGGATAAAAGTCTCCATAAGATACTGGTAACGAATGTGTAATTTCCCAGAAACTCTGTAAAGAATTGCCCAAAGAAAAACTCAGCCGTTCCACTACTGCCCTGGAGTCGGGGATATCATCATCACGATCCACATAATCACCTGCCGGGCAAATACGATAACATGCTCAAAGGCCGCCAATGGTACAAATGCAGAAATCAAAGCATTAAGCATCAGATACCTTGAGCTCCAAATAAGGATAGTCGCTACGACAATTGGGACCCAGTAATTCCATTTTTTACCCGATAGTTCTCTTGATGCTATGATGATTTGGTCACCATATTCCTGAGCATCATGCTTCCACTTCCGAAGCCATTTGATTGAAAATATTTTGATTAAAACCCATTTGAAGACTCTGGGTCTATAAAATAATGCTGCAGCCATCACCATACTGTATGCAGCATACAGTGAATAAGAAATCCAGAATATGGCTTCCATACTGTTTTCCAATTGCATTTCCAGCACCTTACTCGTTGGGAAAATATTTCCTTTTGCAAAAAATAGAATTATTGGAGCTCCGATTACAAAAAATAGATTGTCCAAAATAGCGGTGACCATCACATAGGCAACAGCCCTTCCCAGCTTGATTCCTTCCTTATTCAATATAAAAATAGCCACTGGAGAACCTCCTACTACTGAGGGAGTCACTGCAGAAGCAAATTCCCAAAGGATGATTACATAAATAGCCCGCTTCCAAGTCAGATGCCTACCTGTAATCTCACGAATTCTAAAAACATACCCAGCATCGCGAAACAAAATGACTAAAACGGCCACAACAATCCAAGGAATTGATGCATCAAAAATCCCACTTAATGAGTCTTTGTTTACCGAGGGATCAAAGTAAAACATCGCGAAAACAATGGCTAAACCTATGATAACCGGAACCCAGATTTTATTAGGATTGAGTGTTTTAAAGATCTTTTTGTTATCCAGTTTCATCTGTTTAATAGCTTTTTTGGTATCATGCCGATAATTATCGGGCTGAATTTCGCGCCGAGAAGAAATATGGGGGTATTTGCCACCTGCGACATGCTCGATTTCATAGGCTAGGCTACAGCTATTGGCTCAGTCTTTTCCACCCAGAAATTATTAAAACCATCCCCTATAATGATGGTAACCAGTGAAAGTTGAAGTAATTCTAAAATTGCTAGAAAGGTATAAATCACAAAAATCTTATCGGGTTTGTAGCTGATGAATTCATCAAAAGGCACTTTTTTCTTAAAACTGATTTTCTCAAGGACAAAATCCTTTTGCTGGGCAATCGTATAGGGATACTGAATCACGGTGTGTTTTGTTTCATCTACACGGGCTGCCATTTTAGCCATTGTCCGCTGAAAAACCTTTAGCATTTTATATAAATCCATGTCCTGCATCTCTGCATCCACATCATCTATTTTACTAAGTGACTTCAATTCTGCTGCAATATTTCCCCGCTTTTGCTTGGACATTTCTTCACCTTCCATAAATGAAAGCTCTTCAATAACAGATTTGTACTTCTTGTATTCCAGTAGATTCCTGATCAGTTCCTCTCGTGGGTCAATTTCTTCTCCCTCCTCATTTAGCTCCGGTCTTGGCAAAAGCATTCGCGACTTAATCTTCATCAGCGTAGCTGCAAAAAGGATAAAATCACTTGCAACCTCCATTTCCATTTGCTCCATCTGGTGGACATAATCCAAGAAGTCATTGGTAATCTTGGATATAGGAATATCGTATATGTCCAGTTCATCACGCTCGATGAAGAAGAGCATGAGGTCAAAAGGACCTTCGAAGAGAGGTAATTTGATTTCGAAACTCAAAGGATATCTAAATTATTGGTTAATTTTGCCACCTTGTTGTCAAAGATATTCAATTAAGCTAAATTAATTGGAAACGGCAGGAGAAAGAGGCAATCGCCTAATGTCAATATTTATTGGATGGAAAAACAATAATGCACAATTGTTGTTATTCTAATTTGAACACATTACCGCTGCAAAATGCTGATTGAACCAGGAGAATTATTAGCTCAAATAAATAGTCCCGCAGACCTTAAAAAGTTTCCGAAAGAAAAACTGGTTCAAATCTGTGATGAACTCCGACAATTTATTATTGATAATGTATCCGTTTACGGCGGTCATTTCAGCGCAAGTCTTGGTGTAGTAGAGCTCACTGTCGCGCTTCATTATGTACTTAACACTCCCGAAGATCAACTAGTTTGGGATGTCGGGCATCAGGCTTACGGGCACAAAATCCTTACTGAAAGAAGAGAGCGCTTTCATACAAACCGCCTATATGGAGGACTTTCAGGTTTCCCAAAAAGAAAAGAAAGTGAATACGATACCTTTGGCGTAGGTCACTCTAGTACTTCAATCTCCGCAGCCTTAGGCATGGCGGTAGCTTCACAATACAAAGGCCTGACCAAAAAGCAGCACGTTGCCGTGATCGGTGATGGGTCAATGACCGGAGGAATGGCATTCGAAGCCATGAACCATGCAGGAGTCAGTGATACCAATTTATTGATCATACTGAATGATAATTGCATGGCGATCGACCCTAATGTCGGTGCGCTTAAGGATTATCTTACTGATATCACTACTTCCAAAACTTACAATAAAGCAAAAGATGAGGTTTGGAAGATTTTGGGCAAACTGAGCAAGTTCGGTACAAGCGCACAAGATGTGATCTCCAAAGTGGAGGGAGGAATCAAATCCGCCTTATTGAATCAAAGCAATCTTTTTGAATCATTAAATCTTCGCTACTTCGGTCCTGTAGATGGTCACGATGTCAATCACTTGGCAGAAGTACTAAAGGATCTTAAAGATATTCCTGGACCAAAAATCCTTCATTGTGTGACAATGAAAGGCAAAGGATATGGTCCTGCAGAAAAAGGAAATCAAACTACTTGGCATGCGCCAGGGGCATTTGACAAAGTAACTGGAGAAATATATAAAAGCACTCCAAGCACTCCTCAAGCACCAAAATATCAGGATGTTTTTGGACATACTTTGGTAGAATTGGCAGAGCAAGATGATCGAATCATGGGTGTAACTCCCGCGATGCCGTCTGGGTCTTCTATGAATATCATGATGAAGGCAATGCCAGATCGAGCTTTTGACGTGGGAATTGCCGAACAACATGCAGTAACGTTTTCTGCTGGCTTAGCAACTCAAGGACTTGTTCCTTTCTGTAATATCTACTCTACGTTCATGCAGCGCGCTTACGATCAAGTCGTGCACGATGTGTGTTTGCAGAATTTACCTGTGGTTCTTTGTTTGGACAGAGCTGGTTTTGCTGGAGCTGATGGACCTACGCACCATGGAGCTTACGATATTGCCTATTTCCGTTGTATTCCCAATTTGGTCGTTTCAGCACCAATGAATGAGGCAGAACTTCGAAATATGATGTATTCCGCATCTCTTCACAATGGCCCTTATTCTATCCGATATCCAAGAGGGAAAGGTGTAATGCCTGAGTGGAAAACACCATTCGAGCAAATTCCACTAGGTCAAGGAAGAATTGTAAAAGAAGGTGAAGAAATCGCCATTTTAACAATTGGACACATCGGAAACTATGCTGTAGAGGCTTGCGAGAAACTTCAAAAAGAAGGTTTAAACCCTGCTCAATACGATATGCGATTTGTGAAGCCTCTGGATGGAGAATTGCTTCATGAGATTTTTGGCAAATTCAAAAAGGTGATCACTGTAGAAGATGGTTGCTTGATGGGTGGATTTGGTTCTGCAGTAATTGAGTGGATGATAGATCATGGATACCAAGCTCAGGTGAAGCGTTTAGGCATTCCTGATGATATCATTGAGCATGGTGAGCAGCTTGAATTACATAAAGAATGCGGTTTTGATCCTGAAGGAATAGCTGCTACAGTTAGAAGCCTCACTGAGGTTTCCAAAACTATTTCCTAAGATGTCTTCCATTAGTTTTTTTGAAAAAGGAGAAGGGCAACCTGTTGTCTTGATTCATGGTTTCTGCGAAATCGGAGAAATGTGGAGAGGCTTTTCAAATGCTTTGTCCAGCGACTTCAGAGTAATATGTCCTGATCTTCCAGGATGTGGAGACTCCCCTCTGGCTCTTTCACAAAATAGCTTGGAGGAAATTGCAGTACAGCTAGAAGATTGGATGGAGGAGAATTCTATAAAAGATCCCATCGTAATCGGTCACTCACTAGGCGGATATGTAATGTTGGCCTTATTAGAATTAATGGGGAAAAGGCTTAAAGCAGTTGGGCTTTTCCATTCCACAGCTTTTGCAGATGATGAAGAAAAAAAGGGAATGAGAGATCGCACAGTCATTTTTTTAAAGAAGCACGGTGTAGAGAAATTCGTTACTTCTTTTGTACCTCCACTTATCCCTGATGAGAGAAGAGAGGAATTCGAACAAGAAATCAACATTGCGATAGAACAAGCTAAACATTGTACTCTGGATGGATTGATCGCATTGACTAAAGCGATGAGAAATCGGAAAGATCGTTTCGAAGTATTGAAAAACTACTCCGGCTCAAAGTTAATGATCGCTGGTACACTGGATGGAGCCGTAAAAATCGATGCGAGTCGAAAGCACCAAAAAGCTATCACAGACTATTTCGAACTCGAAAACACCGGACACTTGGGAATGATAGAGCGAAAAGAGGAAAGTTTGAAAATTGTGAAGGAGTTTTGTGAGAGGGTCAGTAAGGGATAAGACTGCTTGATTTCGATTTTCGCTTAGAAAACCAATTAAGATTGGGTGGAGGATTTAACCCAACTTTTATATTCAAATTCTAAAAAGAGAGTATAGAAATGTGTTGTGGGCCTCGACTTCGCTCGGCCACAATGAAATATCTACTTAGGGATTCTCTACTAATTTTTAGTTAGATGGTTCATATATTCGGTAAAATTCCATCCAACCTTAGTTCTATTCTCTGCTTTTGTTCTTTCAGGATTCTGATTGATAAATTCATTATAATAATATCCTTCACATTCGACAACCTTGTAATAATAATTCAATAGTTCAATAAGGGATTCTTTATCGAAAAGTCCTTCAATTCCCATCTCATCTGGAATTTTATTTTGAAGGATTGGCTGGATTATCAAAAGGGATTGTAGATCCAATTTATACATCCCAATGTCATTAGAACGAAAGTCCAATACATCGAACGAATCGCCATTTTTCATCATATGTACTTTAACAGAAAAACCGCCAGTTGAAAAGCTTCTTAAATTTTGCCATTCTCTACAGATATTGAAAGAATCTATTCTAATTACCTCTTCTTCTATTTTGAATGTAGTTTTATACAATGAGCTTGAGAGTCCTAAATTGGAAAAATCAACGCCCAACTCATCCAACAAAAATTCAGATTTCTTTGTCGATATCGAATTGTCGAACTTTTCTAGTTGTTGTGCTTCAATTACAATTGGCTCTTGAAGTTTAACTTTCTTTTTTTTCTTGTATTGGTCTATGTAATAATCAGCACTGAGAGATTTAGAGCCTTCTGAAACAAAGGCTATTTCGAAAATTTGAGGACCATACTTCGTTGGTGGCTCATCTGCAAGCATAACCTGAACAGATATAGATTCGATATCTTGACCAAAAACTATTTGTGAGAAAAACACTAAAAGCAATATGACCAGAGCCTTCTTCATATAGATTTATCGTTTTCTATCAGATATTAAGTATAATCACAACTGGCTCCCCACCACTCCCATCAATTTCTCCAAATATTCCTGATCAACCGAATCAAAATCATTCAGCTGATCGGAATCCACATCTAAAACCATTGCTACCAACCCTCCTCTGAAAACCGGAACAACTATCTCGGACTTAGATGCAGAGCTGCAGGCAATATGCACTGGAAATGCATCCACATCAGGAACAAGAACAGTCTTGCCTTCTTGCCACGCTGTACCACAAACACCTTTTCCTATAGATATTCTTGTACACGCAATCGGCCCTTGAAATGGCCCCAATACCAACTGATTTTCTTTCACCAGATAAAATCCAACCCAGAAGAAGTCAAATGCTTCTTTAAGAGCTGCTGAGATATTGGCTAGGTTCGCATATAGATCTGGTTCTCCACTGATCAAGGCTTCGATCTGTGGCAAAATAGCTTCGTATTTTTCAGCTTTAGTAGCTGATTCAGGTATGTATAGACTTTCAGACATGATGATAAATTCTTAAAGTGTCGTCCAAGATCTCTATAGTCTCGGAAACCGGGGTAGGGGGAACAGGAGCTGCTATTCCACTACCAAATTTGTTACTGCTTGTAAACACTCTAGCCTCATCCCAAAGTTCGGAAGCCAAAAACTTATTCAATAAATAACTTCCGCCTTCAATAATTACGCTTTGAATATTTCGCTTATTCAACTCATCCAGAATATCCTTAATCTTAAAGCCTGGGTTCAGCTTAGCATATTCTAAGGTGCCTTTTACTTCAGATTTCAGCGTATTAAAACAGATCGTAGGTACTGCTTCATCAAATAATTTAAGTGAATTTGGCAGCTCGAGTTTGCTATCAATTACTATTCGTAAGGGATTTTTCCCTACCCAATCTCTCACATTCAATGCCGGATCGTCGTATTTAGCGGTGTTTTTACCGACCATTATCGCATCTTCCTCAGCTCTCCACTTGTGCACCAGTTGTCTGCTGGAAGAATTTGTAATCCATTTGGAGGAATAATCCTCCCTAGCAACAAACCCGTCTTTCGTTTGTGCCCACTTCAAAATCACATAAGGTCTTTTCTTCTCTATTTGGGTGAAAAACCGTTTGTTCTGAAATCTTGCTTCTTGTTCTAAAAGACCCGTTTGAACTACAATCCCTGCATCTTTCAAAATTTGGATCCCTTTTCCGCCCACTAGTGGATTACTGTCGAAAGCTGCAATAATAACCTTCTTCACTTTTTTTTCCACCAGCAAATTAGCGCAGGGAGGAGTTTTTCCGAAGTGCGCACAAGGCTCCAGCGTTACATAGACCGTCGAATCAGCTAATAAATCCTGATTTGCTACCGAATTTATTGCATTGACTTCAGCATGCGGTTTACCATATTGCTGATGGTATCCTTCGCCAATAATCCTGTCTTGATGTACAATCACGCAACCCACCATTGGGTTTGGGCTGACTTTTCCCCTACCAAGTTCTGCAAGTTCTAGAGCTCGTTGCATGTAGAGTTCATCAGCTTTCATCAGGGTTTTTTCTTAAACGTGATTGGAGCAAGTACACTATCTTCACTCACCACCAACTTTGATGCATAGGCTGTATCTAAATACAACTCGTCCTTCGGATCAAATAAAATATTGTAAGAACCTGCTTGAACTCTGAAATAATATTTGCCAGTGGCATCAGTATGCGTAGATATGGTATCCTCACCATTGCTTAGGTAAATCGCCGGATAAAGAGTCGTTGGTTTCAACGTCCCGCTGATATCCACCGTACCAATTCCACTTATCAAAGTAAAGGTTGGATCTAGCTCGTAGGTTAGTGGAGATTCTGATACTTGGACTATGGACTTTTCAAGATCCAAATCCAGCAAGATATCATAGGAAATTCCCTGCTCTATATCGATTGAGGTTTCTAATGAAATTTCATTTCTTGTAGGATCCGAAAGCGCCAACACATATTTTTTCTCATTAAAAAACATGGAATGGTTATCCCCTAGAATAATCTTAGCACTTATTATTTGACCAATCGGCAATTCACTTCTTCCTAATAGCAGTGCAGTGCTTCCCACCAGATCACTAACTTTTATCCTTTTGTCACCGGATTTATATTTCAGGAAAAAAGTCTGGCTCTGAGTCTCTCGACCTTCTGCCAATACCTCTATATCTACTCCCTCAATCTCCACAAAAACAGAATCCCATTTGGCAGGACTATCTACCAATATCAGATTGAGTAAAGATCTTGGACTTGAATCAGGGTCTTCGCAAGATGCTAGGAAAAGCACACATGCTACTGGAAATAGATAAAAGTAAAGTTTTTTCACAAAGCAAATTTAGGCCAAATCTATTGAATACAGTAGTTCAAGATAACCTAGATAAAAAAAAGACCAGCCTTAGCTGGTCTAAATTATCTAAAACCTTAATTTTCCGGTAAGACCTGTGAAGTCACCGTAGTAACCATTTCATCTTCAACGATAATCCCTTCTACCATTACAATTTCATAGGAATCATTTGGAGTAAAGGTAATTTTATAAACCCCTTCGTCTAATCCAGTGATTTTATAATTGCCATTTGCATCTACAAATGTATTCATAGATTCTCCTTCCCCTTCAACAGTTACCTGAACTGGCTGAGCTTCCAAAGGTAGAACTTGACCCATAATACCAGTAGAAACTTCGTCTAAATATGCTCTCAATACAGGCTTAAGGATGATTTGCCCAGAATTTCCTGCCTCTACGATAGACTTAGCAGCATCAAAATCAATTACCAAATCATAAGACATCCCACCTTCTATGTATTCATCCACTTTAATTTTCAATCCACTCTGCTGAGCACTTGGTGTTTTCATGTCAAAACGTTGACCGTCTTTGATTACGTAATTGTTCTCACCAAGAATCAATCTGATTTGATCGATTTCTCCTTCAGGAAAATTCTCTGTTCCTAAATGCTCACTAGTTCCTCCTGTTAATTCTAAAAGGTTAATTGGTTGACTTTCGTCATAAATAATTTCTACCCAAGAAGACTCATCGTCGTCATCAATGTCATCATCCTCTATCCCGTCCTCATCTATCTTCACACGAACGGCTAGTACTTCTACCCATACTTCATCGTAAGAGGCTGGTGCATCCACTAATAAAATATTAACGCGTGCTGACTCTCCACTTGGATTCTCATCATCGGAAGAGCATGACATTGAAAAAACAGCCCAGCATGCTATAAGGAGATAGGAAAATATATTTTTCATACGAATCGAGTTTAGTTTAGTGGTAAGGAAATGCCAATGACCATGCCAACTCAAAAATGACAAATAGTAAAGTAATGTCTCAATACCTTCTTATTTTTGGGCATGATGAAATGGGAACGCCTTTTATCCCGAGGCAGATTTGGTGATAATCCGGGATTTATACCTACACAAGTAACCCGAAGCAAATTTGAAGTAGATTATGATCGAATAATTTTTTCTTCTCCATTCCGTAATCTTCAAGATAAAACTCAGGTTTTTCCTCTGCCTGAACAGGCTTTCGTACATACTAGACTTACCCATAGCTTAGAAGTGTCCAGTGTAGGGCGATCCCTGGGAAAAGCAGCAGGGGAAATGCTGTTGGAAAAGTACCCGCAGCTGAATAAAACCGGTATTACTCCATTTGAAATTGGAGCAATTGTGTGCCGCAGCGGCATTAACGCATGATATTGGAAACCCTCCTTTTGGTCATGCAGGAGAAGAGGCTATTTCTGATTTCTTTAAATTTCATCCTGCCGGAAAATGCTTGGGAATCGCATGTACGTACAGAGCAATTAGCTGATCTCTGCAATTTCGAAGGAAACGCTCAGGGTTTTAGAATGCTTGTTTCCGAGCGGTTTTTTGGACTGAAACTCACTTATGCAACATTGGCGGCATTTACCAAATATCCACGTCCAAGCATGATAGCACAGCGGGATATTGCTCGAAGAAGCCAGAAAAAATACGGGTTTTTCATCAACCAATTAGCCGATTTTGAGCAAATGGGAGCTGTGCTTGGAATGGAAAAATCCAGTCCTGAATGCTGGTATCGCCATCCCTTGGCATTCTTGGTAGAAGCTGCGGATGATATTTGCTATAGCATTATTGATCTGGAAGATGGCTGTACCTTGGGATTGGTAAGCTTTGAGGAAACAGTGAAGCTTCTAGCTCCAGATTTTGAAGGATAAATTTGATCCGAAAAAATTAAAGGAGCCTAGAACTGTCACACAAAACCTTGGTGCATTGCGAGCCTTAGCAATTGGGGAGTTAATCAGCGAATGTGTAGAAGTCTTTGGCCGGTTAGAGGAAAGTATGTGCAAAGGCAATTTTGACAAAGCTCTGACTGATATCATCCCTTCGGCCAAGGCACTTCAGAAAATCACTGACGTTTCGGTTCAAAAAATTTATCGTTCTCAAGTGGTTTTGGAAAAAGAGGCGGCAGGTTTTCAAGTTTTGGAAGGATTGTTAGAAGTATTTTCCAAAGCTCTTTACCATCAATTTTATGACCCAGAGAAATTCTCAGGGCAAGACAAAAGCATACTTCGACTTCTGCCGGAAGATTTCCCACTGAAGGGCTGGGGGGCTGAAGTTAACCCATATCCTTTACTTCGGTCCTTAGTGGATTTCATTTCTGGAATGACTGACAAATACGCCCTGAATCTCTATCGTAGAGTGAAAGGCATCTCCTTTCCAGGGTCTTAAATTAAATATCCTTGTACTTAGTTTTCCTAAATGCAAGCTCTTTGGAGAATGTATAAGCTTCGCGGCTTAAATTTTGTAACTATTTAGCCTACAAAGGGCAATAATTACGTATCTATTGCCTGACTGGAATCTACCTATTCCAGCAAACCCACCTATTCGCTTAATAAAACCATATATGAAAAAGGCACTGATCATCATTTTAGGTGTATTTATATTTTTGATAGCTCCAAGCAGTAGCTGTTCCTTTTCTTTTCAAAGACAAAATTGCTGCCCGAATTGACCGGGAAATTGCCCAATCTGTGAATGCAAAAGTCATTTATGACATTGATAATGTGAGCTTAAGCCTCTTTAGAAGATTCCCAAACGTATCGGCAAGAATCACTGATTTCGATATTGTTGGGAATGCCCCTTTTGAAAAGGACACTTTGGTTTCACTTCGTGAATTGGCCATTGATTTCAACCTTAAATCCGTGCTTTTTGATGACTACCCTACGCTCACTGGCGTCCATTTGAATGGTGGAAATCTTTACATCAAGGTATTGGAAGATGGGAAAGCAAATTATGACATCACTTTCCCTTCAGAAACAGTGACGGAAGATACGGCTGATAGCAATTTTAAAATCGGAGTGGATGAGATGGAAATCAGCAATCTCAATTTGGTCTATGACGATAGACAACTTGATTATTTTATGGCTTTAGGAGGGATCAATGCACAGGGGTCCGGTGATTTTACAGCAGATGTGTATGCCCTTCCGATTGACATGGAAGCTTTGATAGCAGACATTACCTATGAAGATGTAAGTTACCTTACCAACAAAACTTTCAAGGGCGAAACCCTGCTGAATATTGACATGGAAAATATGAGGTTCACGCTGGGAGAAGGTAATTTTCAGCTAAACGATTTTCTTTTTGGATTGAGCGGATTCTTGGCAATGCCTAGCGATGACATAGAAATGGATCTAGTTTTAACTGGAATTGACAATGAGTTCAAGAGTATTTTATCACTTATTCCTGGTATCTACTCGGAGAGTTTTTCCAGTTTAAAAACCTCTGGAACCATGGATTTCAATGGAACTATCAAAGGGATTTACAATGATGTGAAAATTCCTTCTTTTGATATTTCGCTCAAAGTAGCTGACGGCATGTTCCAATACCCAGACTTGCCAAAGCCAGTGAAAAACGTGAATCTTGACCTCCAGGTAAAAAACGAAACGGATAATATTGATAATACTTCCATTTCAATTCCCACATTCAATTTAGACTTTGGAAGTAATCCTATTTCAGGAAAATTGTATCTATCTGATTTGGTAAGTTACACAATCGATGCTGCTTTGAAAGGCAAATTAGATCTGGAGGAATTGACCTCCATTTTCCCAATTGAGGGGCTTGCCTTAAAAGGAAATCTCGATGTGGATGCTACTGCCAAAGGTCGATATGATTCTGTCGCAGGTATTATTCCTGCCATCAATGCAAAGCTTTTGCTGGCTAATGGATATGCAAAAAGTGCAGATTATCCAGCACCCATTGAGAAATTAAACGTGAATGCCTCCGTGCAGAATCCTAATGGAAATATGACGGATTTTCTGGTTGATCTAAGTCAGTTTGGATTTGAGCTGGAAGGTGAAGCAATACGAGGAAACATGAAAATCCGAGATTTTGACAAACTCTTCTGGGATGGAGAAATTATCGGAGGAGTTGATCTCAGGAAGATATTAGCCATTTTTCCAATGGATGACATGACTATGGAAGGTCATATTCAAGCGGATATCAATACGAAAGGATCCTATGCGGCTGTTCAGGCTGAAAAATACAATCAACTGGAGACTCGCGGCAGCATGGATATCAGCAAGTTCAAGTATTCTTCTACTGATGTCCCTCAGGGTGTTGAGATCGCTAGCGCAAAAGCAGAATTCACTCCAGAGCGTATAAATTTAACAGAATTCGATTCGAAGATTGGAGAAAGCCCATTGCAGGCCACTGGTTACCTTTCCAATTACATGGAGTACTTCCTTGGTGAAAATGGAACCTTGAAAGGTCAGCTCCGCCATGAATAGCAGTAGGTTCAATGTAAATGAATGGATGAGCGAAGATACTTCGGCTGATACGACAAGTACTGAGCTATCAGTAATCGAGCTACCAAATAATATTGACTTTACCATGACTGCGGTCGCAAATGAAGTAATCTATGACAATTTGAACCTAAAAGAGGTGAAAGGAAATATGTCATTAAAAAATGGCGTTCTGAGCTTTTCAGATGCATCAATGAAAACGATGGGAGGTACTATTGGATTGTCAGGTAACTATGATCCTAGAGATTTGACTGAGCCCGCATTTAATTTCAGCTTAAACATTTCAGAACTCAGCATTGCAGAAGCTTTTTAGTCATTTAATACCATTAAAGCTTTTGCTCCAATTGCTCAAAACCTGACAGGAAAATTCAATTCCGATCTAAATTTCTCCGGAAAACTGGGCCAGGATATGATGCCATTATTGTCAAGTCTTGATGGAAAAGGTTTGCTGAAAGTGGCCGAGACAGCTCTGAAAGACAGTAAAATATTAGAAGGAATCACTAGTCTCACAAAGCTAAAAGATGTGAATACTCTTCAGCTCAAGAATATTACCATCCCTATTTCGATTGAAAATGGCGTGATGGATGTGAAGCCATTCGATGTGAAACTGTGGGATTATCAGGCAAACGTGCAAGGTACGGCGGGTTTTGATGGCTCGATAAATTACTTAGTAAATATGCAGATTCCTGCCGGGAAATTCGGATCCCAAGCAAATGCTCTTTTATCCTCTATCACTGGAACTTCCACGGATGAGAATACTACTATTCCATTGGCCTTGAACCTTTCAGGAACGTACAATTCGCCGAAAATCACCCTTGCCGGAGGAAACAGTATAGAATCATTGCTTGCGAATGCACTGAAAGCTAGAGTAAGTGGTGAGGCAAAAAATCTCCAAACACAGGCTAATGAGCAATTCAATGCTGCTCAGGACAGCATGAAATTGGCACTCAAAGCAAAATCAGAAGTAGCACAGGATAGTGTAAAGAAGGAATTGGAAAAACAGGTGGATGTAGCAAAAGATAAAGCTGTGGATGAAGCCAAAAAGCTCTTGAAAGGATTTTTTCCTAAAAGCACACCAGCCTCCACTAAACCTGATACCACAACTGTGAAGAAGGATTAAACGTGGTAGGCCTTTGATTATGGTTAATCAGGCTGAGCGAAGTCGAAAGGTTCTCGACTTCGCTTGAACTGACTGCCATCTAGTCCTCGACCTTTAATAATGCTTTCTAAAACTCTTTACTAAACCCAATATTATCCACTACCACAACTCCGGAGATACTTTGATCAAAGACAAACTTGATAGTCTTGATTTGGGTAGGAGTGAAGCTAGGGTTTGATTTGGCAAATTTTTCTAGGTTGAAAGCGAAGGTTTGAAATACTTTTTCAGATTGACTATTTCCTTTTATAAAATCAGATTTCCAGATGGTCACGGAAATTTCACGCTGCAATGGAGAAAATTCACTCAATAAGAATTTGACAGATTGCCCAGCAGAATCTAGTAAGTGGATGGTGAAATCCAGCGGCTTCTTCGCTTTCTTCTCTTCAGTGTCATCTTCATCTGATTCCACAACCTCTTCAAGTTCCTCGTCAGAATTTTCTTCATCCACCTCTTCTTCAGTGTTATTATTATCATTAGCGTTAACAAGCCATTTTCCTGAGGATTTCGGGTTAGCATCTTCGGTTGATTCTGCCATGGAAAACATCAAAACACTGGTGGAATCGAGCAAAAAAGAATTAGGATCAAAGTTTAAACTGTAGCTGGCAATTAAGGAGTCTGCGACAATGTCTATAGCCTTTTCATCTTTCAAACTATCTTCCACCTCATAATTCCATCCCAAAAAAGCTGCTCTCGAGCCTTTTTTCGCCCATTTCAATTGGATTTCAGCTTCCCTCCAAACCGATAAGTTCGTGGATTCTACACCCGCCGAATCAGTGGTTAGAGTTTTAACATCAAAATCCTCGTCAAAATTTGCCAGGGTTTGCAGGTTTGAATCCTCAAACTGATTCAGGTAAATCGTCTCCGGAAGCCAATTCTTCCCTTTTCTGGCATCTAGGAAAAGTGGTAAATATTCCTTTTTCCCCTGCAAAGTAGCTTCAAGAAATGCTGAAATATAGACCTTGGCAATTTTCTGCTGTGTAGAATCATCAAGCTGCTGCTTAAGATTCAAAAGTCCCAGAAAAGGATTACCGGTATCGTTATTTCCCCAAGAAGTATTGAATTGCCCGTGATTGGCACCATAAACATAGAGTCCAGATTTGAAATGATAGGAGGAATCCTGAAAGCTGATCCGCTCGTATTGCATAGACCCCATGAAGGAAGAAACATCCGCATCCTGAGCTCCGTGAATCACGAAGTAATTGATATCCTTCAATTTTGTTCTACTATCTCAGTCTGGCTCGTATTGCCCGTCTACAGGAGCGATGGCGACGATCGACTTGATGTTATAATGATAATCCAGCTTGACAGAAGCATCGTCCGGATAAAAATCCAATTCATTTAACATAGCGGCGTGAGCCACTGCTTCTCCGCCTCTGGAATGACCGATCAAAGCTATCTTTGTAGTGTCTATTTTATTGAAAAATGGGTGATCTGAACTTGAGTTCCAATCATGCCAAACCTTGAGATGCTCCAAAAGCAACCAGCCTCTGGCATCATTTTCTTCGCTTAATCCCTCCCTTATGTCCGTCCACGAACTGTTGATGAAATTCTCGTCGACTGATACCAAAACCATTCCCCTTGAAGCCAATAGTTCTCCCAGGTAATCATAACCAGGATCAGAATAATCCTGCATGCTATGATTTCCATGAACTACTAAAACTAATGGGAATGGGCCTTGCCCTTCCGGGTACCAAACTCTACCATTGATTGGAAGCGATTTATCATCAAAACCCCAGTATTTCTCCCTCCACCAACCAGAAAAGCCATTCCAGTTATCTAGAAAAGCAACTCCGTTCACTGAATCTGTTAAAAAATTAAAGGTTACTTTCTCAGCAAACTCAGGTCTATGTTTGTCCTTTCCACTGCCATAAGTAATTGTTTTGACCAAATACTCTCCATTGTCTCCAGGTGATTTTCCCAAAATCGCCGGAATTTTGTCTGCAGTAAGTAATGCTGCATTTTCAATTGGATCTACATCCAAGCCAATAATAGAATAGTAATATACTGAGGCTCCGATTCCAAAAAGAGCAATACACAAAGCTATTGAAGCAACCACTTTTTTTGGTGTGGTCAATCTGGAGAAGCTCGAACGTACAAAGATAAAATATACCGCGCCGAGTATCGAAAAGAGCACTGCCAATAGTACTACCAATACCACCTGGAAATAAACTATCATAGCCAGAATAGGCAAGCACATAAGAAGCGCAAATTTGAACCCCCTAGGGATTTGGTAAAGAAGCTTTATAATCCAAACTCCCAACGCCCCCAGAAGAGCCATAACAATGATAGTCAATAGACCAAAAAGCAAATAGTACGGATCGCCTATCTGAAAAGAAAATTTAACAACATTAAGGATAATCAATAAAACTGTGAATGCTATTAAGCCAAAGGCTGCGCCTTTAAATGCATAAAAACCAGGAGAGATAAGTGACAGCTTAGCAGTTATCAAGTTTTTGGCTTTCTTAATCCATTTCTTCATTTTTAAAAATAGTATGGTAATTCAAGAGTATTCCTAAGCTACTTTTTTCCTAGTAAATAATAGAACCATCCACACTCTTTTCAGCAACATCAGATAGTAGAAGGGCTTTCTTTTAACCTAAAATCCTTTATTTCTCTACCTTCCAATTGATTTTGCCATCTATCCAATACTGGTTGCTCCAAGTGTGCTTCCCTATAGTCATCAGGATTCATGATGGGGATACCTTTGATAATTGGGTAGATTCTACTACAGCTTGAACAGTTTAGCCAGCCTTCTAAGATGTTTTCTTCTGCATTTTTGAGGATTATTTTTAAGGTTAAATCTTGCTTATCAAATGGACAGCAGAGCTTTTCAATCGTTTCTAGTTTCATTTTTTTAAGTCAGTAAGTAATTGTTTGTATTGAGAAATGGCTGTCTCTGGATCTGCAGCTTTCATCACACCAGACACCACAGCGATGCCATCAAATTCTAAGGGTTTTAGGTGTTCGATTCTTTGGGTAGTGATCCCACCTGCTAGGAAAATTGGGATGGATGTGAGTTTCCTTGTTTTTTGAACCGTTTCGAACTCCACCAAATCACAGCTATTTGCGGTCGATGAGGGAAACATGGAGCAAAAAGAGAGGTAATCCACATTGGCCCGAATAGCAGCTTTGATCAGGTCCAAGTCATTATTGATCGTCACGCCAATGAGTTTTCCTTGCTGTTTTAACTTAGGAAACGATACGGTATGATCAGGGGACAACTCGTCAAAATGAATTCCATCCATGTCAAACAGCTCGGCCCATTCAGGATGATTATTCATTAAAATAGGAATTCCAGTACCTCTACAGATCTCTTTTATTTTACAAATAAGTGGTGCTACCTGAACCGAAGAAGGGAAATTATCCCAAATCTGCAGAGCGCAAGGTTTTGCCGAAATAGCTTTTTCCAATGATTCTAAAAGCGTGCTTTCTTCCATCGAAGGATCAATCACCAAATATATTCCAGAGTTAATTTTCGCTTTTTCCTTCATTTCCATCCAGCTTTTAATGCATCAAAATAAGCTGCCCAATAGGGATCAAGTCTCCATATAGACTAAGGGAGAGGTAATCCCTGATTTTTGGATTTGAATGCCTGCTATACTTTCAGTCACTCTTCCCACTTGAGTGCAGAGAATATTTATTTCAGCAAGTCGCTTGATCACATCCTCAGATTTATTGCCATCGCAAGCAATGACCATGGATCCAGCACCTACGCAATATCTTGGATCCAGCCCAAACAATTCTGAAATCGCTGCAGCTACATTGCCAATTGGTAATTGGTCAATGTCAATTTCACCGCCCTTATCCGAAGCTACAAGCATTTCATAGATTGCACCCAACACCCCACCTTCAGTGACATCATGCATGGCATGGATTTCCGGGTATTTCTTATCCGTTCCAGCTGCGCAAAGTGCATCTTGAAGCGAGGAAGTTTGGTGAAATTGCTCACACGCAGAATGGTAAATTTCCATCCCAAGCTTTTGCTTGATAGTTTGGGGAAAACTCATCCCCAATATAGCTGTAGCTGTCAATGCACAGGATTTCGTCACCAAAATGGCGTCCCCTTCCTGAGCTCCTGTGGAGCAAAGCATTTCGGATTCTTTTGCAATGGTGATCAACGTACCTCCTCCGGCAAAAGTCGAATTTTGTCCCTGAACAAATCCAGTATGGCCTCCTGTGATAGCAACCCCGATTTCGTGGCAATATCGATCGATAAAACTCCAATAGGTATTGAAATCGGCATTGGAAAGTGTATCCGGCAAATTCAAGACAAACTGTCCATACTGCGGTGTAAAGCCTGTCGTAGCCATATCATTGGCCATGAGGTGCACACTGAGCCAGGCGGACTCCTGCAATCCCAAAGAGGGAATCAAGGAAAGTGGATCGCTTGTAGTCGCCATCGCCAAACCTCCCGGAAGGGACGTAATAGCGACGTCTACACCGAATGCAGGGCCTTGTTTTACTTCTTTTCGAGCAGCTCCAAATCTACCTGCGAGTAAATCTTGGTACCCTTCAAAGTTGATTTTACCGAGTTGATCTGCCATTATTCTACATCATTCAACTTGACATATAATCCGAAAAAGTCGCCATACGGAACACTCCATTGCTGGACAGGAAACCATTTTGGCAGACCTGTACATGACCATTCAATTGTGTAATCTCTTCCTTCCAAAGCTTCCTCAATAATCTTAATGAGCGTCGCTGGTGTGTAAAAAGTAGCCGTGACATAGAACGGGTTTTTACCAAAAGCCTGCTGAACTCTTCTCCTAAGCACCTTTGGTGAATTTCGATTCATCATTCCCATTGCAATACCATATTTGGCAACACGGGCAGATTCACGAATTACTTTCACAGGATCTTTGTAATACTCGAACGTAGTGATGAATGCCAGCGAGTCGAAGGTATGATCCTTGAAAGGCATGTAATGGGAATCAGCCATTACCAAATCACCATCAAACAAATGGATAGCTTGGGATAGCATCAGTGGAGAAATATCGCCTCCTGTAGCTTTAATGCCAATTTCTTTCCACCAACGTGTAAAACGGGTGGTGCCACAGCCGAATTCCAAGAGTGTCTTTACTCGCTTGTCTTTGGACACCAACTGCTCCATGACCTTCTTTTGCCAGACTTCGGCGCGCTTGTATCGCCCTTCGTACCATAGCTCATAAGTATCTGTGTGTGCGCGGTTGAAAAACCACTCAGGTCGATTTTGCCAGTTTTTCTGCGCGTCGGGCAGTAATTCAAAGTTCTTTTTCTCTAGTTCCATAGGGAATTTAAGGTTGCAAAAATGTTAACTGCAATTCCTGCGGTCAGACAACCAAGAGAAAACAAAGGCGTTTTCTGGCTTTAGCATCCCTACGTTGGCATGATCCAAATCAGGTAATTCGGGTATTATCTCAGCCTCACCAAAAGGAAGGCACCCCGTGCAATTGATTCAAATATAGGTGATTTTTCTTAGCCGTAAAATTCTCTCACCACACCTGTGGCTATTTTAGTTAAAATGGCTAGCATAAAAAAACAGAGGCTTGTGACCTCTGTTTGTTGACTAATTATTTTTCTTACTTTCCTTTTTAGCGGCCTTTGCAGCACGCTTTTCCTTTAACGTTTTGGTAGCCGCAGATTTATCGTTCTTAGGTTTACCTTCTGGTTGCTTTGCCATAGTTTCATTTGAGAAATGATGTAACTGATTCCTGTTAAGGTAGTGGGAATTCTGCGACTCCCAACCTGAGTCAACAACTATTTTTTAGCGGGCAATCTACCAGGAATCCTTACTTGACTGCAATAAAAATATCAACCTCAGAATTATCTCCTTGCTGCGATTTGGAGCTATAGACTTCAAAATCTGAAGTATATTTTCTGTCTATTTCAGAATCCTTGGACCAGATTTCCTGCCAAGTTTCGGACAGACTGCCTCAGGCATTTTTCCAGCAGCTACAAACTTGATATGCCTGCCTCCATCGAATTCTCTGGCTACAAGGCCTTTGGCTACATTTTCTAAGCGAGATACTTGATATCCTATTAGGCAAGTATATTCTCCAGTATAGTCAGATTCATAATCGGTATAGATAGCGTAAATATCGTCATTAAGTTTTCCTGAAATTTTTGCTCCAACTTGCTCTTCAAAAAATCTTCCCCAAAGAGCTCCTAAGTCTTCGGCTGCTTTTCCGGAAGAATTAGAAGTTCGTGTGGTAATTCCTATAATTTTAAAAGGGGCTATACTGTGCATCGTGTTTTTGGTTACTGTTAAAAGCTTTAGTCATTTAAAGAGGCAAGTTAAACCAAAAAGGACTCTATGATCCCAGTCAAACTTTAAGATAATTACAGACTCTGATCTTCATTTCTATCAGTTCGGTCATCAAAAAATAGAACTAGAGCAGCTTTTTCATGAATTAGATCATTATGAAATACTATTAGGTCAAAATTGAGCCCTCATTCGCTCGAAAAATTAAGGACTTGTGCTCTCCGCATTTTATTTGTGGACTCTGCGGATAAAACCAAAAAAGCCTCCGAACTCTTTCATTTCGGAGGCTTTGGTACTCAAGTTATCACAACTTAGAACGGATATTTTCCCTGATCAATCATAAAATCAGCGATTTGTCTTCTTAATTCCTTGGTGTTATAAAGTTCAGTCTTGGTGAATCTCTTCAAACCCATAAGCATTACTTTTTGCTCATCGCCTTTGGTGAAACTACCAATGGCTTCTTTCGCAGCTGTATTGATTTTGTCAACCGCCTCAGAAAGATAGATCTTCGCCATGGCAATTTGATTCTTGCAGACATCTTCGCCTTTCATTGAAACCAATTTCTCGGTACGAAGGATCGCAGATTCACTTGCGTAGATTTCTATCATCACGTCAGCAAGGTTCATATCATGATTTCCTGTCTCATCTTCAATTTTATCCTGAAGGGCCATGGCAGCTTTGCCACCAACCATCAGGAATACTTTCTAGCTTTTCAGAACTTCTTTTTCAGCTGCAAATAGCTCAGAAGTATCAATTGTCTCAAATGAAGGAACAGAGGTCAGTTCTTTGGAAACTGCCATTGCTGGATCGAAAATATTAATCTCTCCTTTCATCGCTCGCTTCAGGAGCATACCTACCATCAACATTCTGTTGATCTCATTGGTGCCTTCATAGATTCTAGATATTCTAGCATCACGATATGCACGTTCCATTGGCGCATCCGCAGAGTAGCCCATTCCACCATAGATCTGTACCCCCTGATCGACCACATAATCCAGCACTTCAGAGCACTGCACTTTGGCGATGGCACATTCAATCGCAAAAGCCTCAACACCCTTCAGTTTTGCCTCATTAGCAGCCATTCCTTCTGCTTCGAGCGCATTGATACTTATTCTCAATATCCTGTCCAGCTCGGTAGCAAAGTGCTTCCGAGACGTAAGATTTGGTTGCCATTTCTGCGAGTTTGGATTTAATCGCACCAAAAGAATTAATACTCACTCCGAATTGCTTACGCTCTGTGGAATATTTGATCGCATGGGAGGTCACCGTTCTAACTCCGCCAAGTACACCAGCTCCGAGCTTTACTCTACCGATATTTAGGATATTTACAGCGATTTTAAAACCATTTTGACGATCAGAAAGCATATTCTCCACCGGCACTGGGCAATCGTTAAAGAATACTTGACGGGTGGAAGAACCTTGATTCCCATCTTTTTTTCCTCTTCATTCATTGTGATTCCGCCAAGTGACTTCTCTACGATGAAGGCGGTCAAGTTTTTATCATTTTCGATTTTGGCAAACACAATGAGAAAGATACTGCGAAACCAGCATTTGAGATCCACATTTTCTGACCGTTCAGGTGGTATGTCTTACCATCTTCAGATAGAGTCGCTTTGGTTTTACCGCTATTTGCATCTGAACCTGCATCTGGTTCAGTAAGGCAATAACATGCTGCCCATTCTCCAGTAGCAAGCTTAGGAAGGTACTTTTTCTTTTGTTCTTCTGTACCGTAATACAAAATAGGCAGTGTTCCAATCCCCGTATGTGCTCCGTAGGTTGTAGAAAAAGAACCCGCTGCACCAATAATATCCGCGATCAACATGGATGTGTTGAAACTCATCCCCATTCCTCCGTATTCCTCTGGAACTGTGATTCCCAAAAGACCAAGATCTCCTGCTTTTTTGAAAATGCGTGGGACTAAATCAGGATCTTTCATGCTATCGATCTCCTGTGCATAAGGGGTGATCTCCGTATCGATAAAATCCTGACAGGCCTGAGCCATCATTCTTTGCTCTTCGGTAAATTCTGCTGGAATAAAGATGTCTTGCGCATCTGTTTCCTTGATGAGGAATTCTCCTCCTTGGGTTGATTTTGTAGCCATGTTAAAGACGTTAGATTTTAGACGCTAGCCATAAGACTTAGCTCGATTTTGCATCGAACTTTAGAATCAGTGCGTACAGCATTTTTTGTATTTCAGTGATTTCGCTTGTGACAAAATCAATTTTTTCTAAATCAGTAAATTCCAATTCTATACTTACATCAGAGTTGGGTTTCCAGTTCGCAGATTGAACCATGAGCAATACCAAGAAAATGCACGAACACCTTATCAGTTCTTCTCCCTCCTCCTTCAGCAATACTGGAAGGAACAGAAACAGAAGCTCTTCGCATCTGGGAAATCAAGCCAAATCGTTCCTCATTAGGAAAATCTGCAGTTAACTTATAAATGTGAGCACATAGTTTAATTGCTCTCTTCCAGACAAATAATTCTTTGTAATTGTGCATGATTGATATAGATAAATTGGAACAATCATATTGAAAAGACTAGCGTTAGATTCTACTTTCTCATGTCTAACGTCTTATGTCTTTATACTCATTTCAACAATTCATAGACTCCGGCAACACCCTGACCACCACCAACACAAGCAGTGACTAGTCCGTATTTCTTATTCTGGCGTCGGAGTTCATTGAACATCTGTATGGAAAGTTTAGCTCCGGTACATCCCAGCGGATGACCAAGAGCAACAGCTCCACCATTTACGTTTACGATATCTGGATTGAGGTCCAGCGCCTTGATTACTGATAATCCCTGTGAGGCAAACGCTTCATTCAGTTCGATCAGGTCAATGTCATTTAGAGTTAATCCGGCTTGCTTCAGTGCCTTCGGAACAGCTTCTTTAGGTCCAATTCCCATAATTCTTGGATCAACTCCTGCTGCACTATAAGACATCATTCTAGCAACTGGCTCTATGTTTAATTCCTTCACCATTCGCTCTGACATCACTACTACGAAAGCTGCTCCATCAGAAGTTTGTGAGGAATTACCCGCTGTTACTTGCCCGCCATTTTTAAACGCTGGTTTCAAACTTGAAAGAACATCCATGGTCGTTCCAGGACGAGGTCCCTCATCCGTATCCACTACATATTTTCGGGTTTTCTTTTTGCCTTTTTCATCGAGGTACGTTTCTTCCACTTCTACAGGAACGATCTCATCTTTGAATTTGCCAGCAGCAATAGCAGCAATGGCTTTTTCATGAGATTTGACCGAAAAAGCATCTGATTCTTCGCGAGTGATTTCGTATTCCTTTGCCAGTTCCTCTGCAGTCAAACCCATACTGATGTAGTAGGAAGGATGCTCAGTAGCTATTTTGTAATTCAGGACAGTTTTGTAACCCATCATTGGCACCATAGACATAGATTCTGTACCACCAGCAATGATACAATCTGCCATTCCGGCTTTCACTTTTCCAACAGCCAAGGCAATAGCTTCAATTCCAGAACCGCAATAACGGTTGACGATAAAGCCAGGATTCTCTATTCCTAAAGCAAGAAGAGAAATCATTCTTCCCATTTGCATTCCTTGTTCCGCCTCCGGAACGGCATTTCCTACGATCAGATCATCCACCATTTTGGCTTCTAATCCTGGCGTATTTGCTACCAGATGCTTGATCACATCTGAAGCTAGATCATCTGGGCGGTAAAATCTGAATCCACCTTTTTTGGCCTTTCCAACCGCTGATCTATATCCATTTACTATATATGCTTCCATGTTATTTCGAGTTTTTTGAGTATTGAGTTACTTGGTACATTGTACTTAGTACTTTAGACATCAATTTCTAAGCGGTTTTCCTTTGAATAAAATACTGTGGATTCTCTCCAGCGTTTTCTTTTCACCAGTCAAGCTCAAGAATGCTTCGCGCTCCAAGTCCAATAAGTATCGCTCAGAAACTTCAGTTGGCGAGGACAAATCCCCGCCAGACATTACGTAGGCTAGTTTTTTGGCAATCAAAGCGTCATGCTCAGATATGTATGCGCCATACCTCATTCCAGTGATTCCAGCTTCAAAAAGTGCCAATGACTCTTTTCCAAGTACACGAATATCTGTTTGCTCAATTGGCTGAGTATAGCCGGCTTCATCCATAGAAATGACTTTCGATTTCGCTTCCGCCAATTGTCGATTTCGGTTGAGGGTAATTCCATCATCCTTTCTCAGATAGCCCAAGTTTCTGGCTTCCTCCGCTGAGGTAGAAACTTTTGCCATGGCGATATTCATAAATGCATCCTGCAGCCTATTCAATTCTACATCTCCGGATTTTACAGCATTGGAAAATCTCAAGGTCATTTCCTTAGTACCACCACCGGCAGGGATTAATCCAACTCCAACTTCCACCAAGCCCATGTACAATTCTGCATGCGCCTGAATGTGATCTGAGTGGAGTGAAAGTTCACAACCACCACCCAATGCCATATTGTGTGGAGCAACTACCACGGGAACGGAAGAATACCTCGCGCGCATCATGGTATTCTGGAATTGTGCAATCATCAAATTGATCTCATCAAAGTCCTGGTCTCCAGCGAACATAAATAGCATGGCTAGATTTGCTCCTGCTGAGAAATTAGCACCTTCATTACCTACCACTAGGCCTTTGTATGATTTCTCAGCCATTCCAATGGCTGTGTTGATCCCTTCGATCACTTCAGCTCCCATTGAATTCATCTTAGTATGGAATTCCAAACCGATCACATCATCGCCTAAGTCATAGACTGATGCTCCAGGGTTATTCCAAATGACTTTTCCAGCAGATTTAAGTGTATCCAAAATGATGAAATCATCCATTCCTGGTACCTCCTTATAGGACTTGCTTGGAATGTCGTAGTAGTGCTTCTTACCGTTTTCTACCTTGTAGAAAGATTCATTTCCTGCTTCAAGCATCTCATAAACCCATGCAGCTGGCTTTTCTCCAGCAGCTTCCATTTTTTCAACCGTTTCTTTCACACCGAGTAAATCCCAGTTTTCGAAAGGCCCGAGTTCCCATCCAAATCCAGCACAAACTGCTTGATCTATTCTGAATAGTTCATCAGCTATCTCAGGGATTCTATTGGAGCAATACTTAAACAAATCATAGAAAGTGGCTCGGTAGAATTCTCCGGCTTTGTCATCAAAATTCACTAAGAATTTGATTCTCTTTTTCAAGTCTTCAAACTCCTTAGCAGCTTCCAACGCTTTGAATTTTGGCTTTTCTAGATCTTTGTACTCAAAGGTTTCAAAATCAATTTCCTTCAATTCTTTTGTTCCGTCTTTGTGTCGGATCATATTGAAATATCCAGATCCAGTTTTGTCGCCTAACCATTTTTTCTCGTACAGTACTTCCATGATTTTCGGAAGTTTGAATTTCTCACGAGACTCATCATTTGGTAAGGCTTTGTAAAGGTTATTGGCCACGTTAACCGTAGTATCCAAACCAACCACATCCATTGTTCTGAACGTAGCAGATTTTGCCCGGCCGATTAGTGTTCCAGTCAATTTATCAACTTCAGATACACCTAAGCCCATTTTTTCGATGGTGTGCATTGCAGAAATAATCGCGTAAACACCAATTCTATTAGCAATAAATGCTGGAGTATCTTTACAAAGAACGGTTTCCTTGCCTAGGAATTTGTCTCCATATTCCATCAAGAAATCTATGTTTTTCTGCTTAGATTTTGGTCCAGGAATGATTTCTAATAGGCGTAAATATCTAGGTGGGTTGAAAAAGTGTGTACCTGCAAAATTTTCCTGGAAATCTTCGGATCTTCCTTCACACATCATGTGCATAGGAATACCGGAAGTATTGGAAGTGATCAGTGTACCTGGCTTTCTGTATTTTTCTACTTTTTCGAAAAGAGACTGCTTGATATCAAGTCTCTCAACGATCACCTCCATCACCCAATCGTAATCTTTGATTTTTGGGAGATCGTCATCAAAATTTCCTGTAGTAATCCTGGAAGCAAATGCCTTGTCATAAATAGCTCGATGGATTTGACTTTAGTGTGCTTTGCAAAGCACTGGTCACTATTCGATTTCTGACTATTGGATCTTCTTTGGTCAGTCCTTTTTTCTGCTCTTGCTCGGTAAGTTCAAAGGGTACTATGTCCAGTAAAAGCACTTGCACGCCGATATTAGCAAAATGACAGGCAATTCTGGATCCCATAACACCCGAACCTAAAATGGCAACTTTCTTAATGGTTCTGTTCATAATTTTGGGCTTTTGGTAGTTTATACCTTGTGGTCGTTATATGGTTTATAGTTCAAAGATTGGTTTGTTGACATCTATTCCTTTGGCGGTCTGTACTTGATCTATCACCAGTTGAATTTTTTCAAATACTTTGAAGAAATCCTGAAGCTCATCTTCAGTTACGATTTCCCGCACCTGATCATTGAATTCTTTGATTGTATTCACTGACCTTTCTTTTTTCTTCTTGCCTTCATCTGTTAAAAAGATCCTCACAGAACGCTTATCTATCGGGTCAGGCATTTTGTAAATCATTCCTTTCTCCTCCATTGTTTTCAGCATTCTGGTCAAACTCCTAGTCTCTAGACCTAGTTTTGGGGCAATTTTAGTAGCAGGCGTACCTTCTGTAGAATTGATATTGATCAGCACAAATCCAATAGCTGTAGTAAATCCCTCCTCAGCAGCTTGCTGATTGTACATTCTGGAAATCGCACGCCAGGCACTTTTTATATGATAATCAACTGTTTCTTCTCTTTTCATCTCTACGGAATTCTCCAATTCTCGAGGAGTACTGATCTACTAAAAATAATGTATGCATGCATACTATATTTGAAAAAAGTTATGCATGCATCACAAATTATCGCCTTGAATACCTAGGTAATTCATTGCAATTATTGTGATAAAGCAAATATTTCACTTAAAAACAGAATAATTAATAAGAAAAAACTCCCTAAGTAAAAGGATATATTAATGTTAATAAATAGTAAAATCTACTTGGTTGGATTTCATTCATGATAAATATGCTCAATCTCTTTGGCATATTTCTGCAAGATGACTTTGCGTTTCAATTTCATTGTTGGAGTCAATTCTCCTGATTCTATTCCCCAAGCTTCCGGCAAAAGCTTGAATCGCTTTATCTGCTCCCATTTACCAAAGTACTTATTGATTTGTTCGATTTCTCGATCGTACTTTTCAACGATTTCGGCTTTGAGAATAATTTCCCTATCAGTGGTATAAGGAATGCCTTTATGCTTGCAATAGTCTTTCAATCCTTCAAAACTAGGCACAATCAATGCGCTTGGATAATTTTTATTTTCACCCACGACCATCAACTGATCTATCAGCGTGGATTCCTTGAATTTATTTTCCATCAGCTGAGGCGCAATATATTTGCCTCCGGACGTTTTGAACATCTCCTTCTTACGATCGGTGATTCTCAGGAAAGATCCGTCTAGCTCACCAATGTCACCGGTATGAAACCAGCCGTTTTGAAGTACTTCTGCGGTCATATCGGGTTGCTTATAGTAACCTAGCATTACATTGGGACCTTTGACTAGGATTTCGCCATCTTCAGCGATTTTTACTTCTACATCCTGAACAATTTTCCCCACCCATCCTATTCTCATTTCTTCATTTGTACAGACAGATGCTGAAATTACAGGAGAAGTCTCTGTTAAGCCATAACCTTCACACACTTTGATCCCAGCAGCCCAAAAAACCCGAGCTAACCTAGGTTGTAAAGCTGATGCACCGGAATTAATTTGAAGTACTTCTCCTCCTAAAGCTTCTCTCCATTTACTAAAAATCAGTTTATTGGCCATTTTCAACTGAAAATCATACCAAGCTCCCATTTTTTTACCAGGTTCATAGTCCAATCCTAAATTCAATGCCCAGAAGAAAAGCTGTTTTTTAATCCCTGATAGCTCATAGCCTTTAGCTACTATCTTGTCATAGATTTTCTCTAGAAGACGAGGAACTGTATTAAATGCATTCGGTTTGACTTCTTTCATATATTCCCCCAAAGTTTCTAAGCTCTCAGCGTAATAAATAGAGAAACCCAAGTACATAAAACAGAAAGAACCTGTGCGCTCATATATATGGCAAAGCGGAAGAAAACTAAGTACTCGGGAAGTGCCACGATCAGGAGTCATAATCGCAGCAATGGATAATACATTCGAAAGAACATTATTATGTGAAAGCATTACACCCTTTGGCCGCCCAGTCGTGCCAGAAGTGTAAATGATGGTGAACATGTCCTCACCCATTACTGTCTCTTTCAACAGCTCTAACGGTTCAATACTTTCATTTACACCTATCGCCAAGAAATCCTCCCAGAATATTGCACCTTCGATTGTAGAAAAACTATAAATTAATCGATCTCCGCTTACTTCTTTGGCTTTATCATAAATCTCCTGATCACCAACGAAAATCATTTTGACTTCGGCATGATCAAAAATATATTCAAAATCTGAAGAGGTGATTGTAGGATAAACGGGTACAGAAATAGCACCGATCTGCTGTAGGGCAAAATCAATGAAATTCCATTCTGGACAGTTTTCAGAAATTATCGCAACTTTTTCATCTTTTTTCAATCCGACCTTTAAAAAAGCTAAGCTTAGGTTGTCTACTATTTCTTTTAGGTCTCTCGATGAAAATGATTTCCAATCGCCATTTTCTTTCTTCGAAAGAGCTATCTCTTTATTGTAAGTAGCGATCTGATAAGGAATCAAATCAAAAAGTCTGGATGGCTTCATAGTTTGTCATTTTGGGTACTTTATAATATTACCAAAATGTGAGGCCATTACAAAGAGTTATCCACGCTCTCTTTTTATAATAGTTGTAAAATAGATTTTTAAAAAAATTCTTTACTAAGGTTATTAGGACTGTGGATTTGTGGAAAAGAAGAAGGTTTATTCTTCTCCACTCTTAGTGGGATAGTAAAGTTGAGTTGTCCACGGGTTATCCTCTTTTTGTCCACATGTAAGACGTTGAGAATTATTGTAGTAATTGAATATCCCAATTTTTGTGGATTAGGTCTTAATTATTCACTGTTGGTAAAAGGGCTGTTGATAGAATGATTTTGTTTAGTGGATAACTGTTGGCTTTTCCCCAATTATGGGGCTTGGTAGAATTGCTGGTGTCTGGTAGGTGGAAAAGTGTTCAGTTATCCTGAAGTAGTCCACTTTTATCCACAACTGATTTGGTACTTATCCACGCCTAATCCTGGTCCATTTTTATGCCTGTATTAGGTGTAGCTTTGATCACTAGATCTTCTACAATCCAACCACCTCTTATTAGAATGTTACCATTTCCTGTTTCTGGATCTAAGAAATTGAAAGTCCGTTCTGCATATCTTTTTTCTTCAAAGTTTGCTGGATCCCATCGGTGGTTCTTGTTTGTATCTTCTATTACTCGTATTTGATAGTTTGCTGCTTCTATTAATTTGAAGGAGAATTGATTACCGCTTTCTTATATAGGACTCCCTTATCAGCTCTCCTTTACTATCCAAAAGTTGTACAATAAATGGTCCCTCTGATCCTTCAATTTTTCCTGATATTTCATCTGAGAGTGTTTCTTTTTTCAACTTTTTGTAATTAGCACTCAAGGCAACTTCATTGTATTGCCCTTCTATATCTCTGAAGGAGGAATCTGCCGCTTTAAGTGAAAATGTCTCATAGGGTATAGAGTCCGGAACCAACAGATTAATTCTTAAAACATCTCTTCTCAAAGAATCTTTGAAACTTAACATTTCTGGAGAAATCTTAACAACAGAGGCTGTGTCGTAAGCTAGATAAAGGGAATCGTAATTTATGTCTGTGATAGGCTTGTTAAAGGTTAGTTCTATGGGTAGGTTTTGGTAAAAATTTTTGCCTGAATTAGCTGATATGGTAAGTTTCTCTGGTTTTCTTTCTGATTCTTCAAATTTGGCCCAGATTAATGAATCAACTTCATATCCAACCGAATCCTTTACGTTCAAATTAAATGATATGCTATCTGCTATTATTGACTTTGAATAAAGATTGATTCTTTTTTCTCCTATGGTATAAAATATTTCACTTCCAATTTTGTCATTCTTTAATAGTACTTCATTCGGTGTCTTGTTCAATACAATAGTATAATTAGAACCTATTGGTGACGAACGAAGTAAGTTTATAGGATTTTGATCACCTTTTGAAAGATTGAAATGTAAACCTTCTATGTTTTGGTTAATGGTGATTGTATCTTTTATGAAATCAAAAGCTTCGGATTTATACTCTGCTTTTAAGCTATTATTATCATCCTGCCACGCATAAGCAAAGTATTTTCCTGCTTTGATGTTGGATATGGAAAAGTTTCCAGCAGTGTCAACTTGACTCAAATAGTATGGAGGTGCTATAAAGACATTTGTTGTATCATCAATAGCATATAGACCTACTATGGCATTTTCTATTTTATCATTTTTCCCTGGAAAATACCTGTTGACAGATCCTGTTACTCTTAGGCTGTCTATTTGTTCTCCTGTGGAAAAAACTAGTTTTAGATTTTCTGCTGGGTTTCCCTCTGATAAATCCTGAATAGATTTCTGGAAATTGAAGACATAGGTTGTGTTATCTTCAAGTTCTTGATTTAATTCTATTTCAAGCGTGTTTTTTAAAGCTGTAATAATTACCTCATCCTTATTGATTCTTGGAGTAATCAGGATGTTTTTGTTGGCATTGTCTAGCTTAATGTATTCGTCAAAAGTGATTACTATCGCCTTGGGTTTTGTATTTAGACTCTGGTCTTTTGGAATCATTTCCAGTGACTATAGGTGGGTCTTCGTCTTGAGGCCCTCCCATTGGTGTACTTTGTTTAGCACATGATAAAGCCAATAGGCTTAAAATTAAAAGTGCGATTAGATTTGAATGTTTCACTTCTTTTGGAACACAAATATGTTACTTGAATAATTTCCTGCAGTCTTACGCGCTTCACTGTTTGACTTTTTGCCTGACATGATGGCCTTCCAATATTTTTGTACTAAGGATTGATTTGGATTGATATATCCTTCAGACAATAATGATACATAGTAGCTATCGAAATTCATCGGCATTTGCTTCACAAGTTGTAAATCAAAAATCTCTCCGAAGCTTACAATAGACTTATGGTTAAAATGATATAGATGCCTTGGTACATCCCATCCTGCCCAATGCTCTAGATACTTTTTAGCATCATGACTTTCTGGGTTTGGAACAGCAATAATTATATAACCATCTGAATTTAAGTGATTTATAATTTTTTTTACAGTCTTTCTAAGTGAATGGACGTGTTCAAGTACATGAAAAAGTGTAATGATCTCAAATGAACTTCCTTTGGGTAGCTCATCAATGGATGCATAGACTTTTCCATCTACCTTAGAGTTTGCTAGGTTTCTCGCTTTTTCATTTGGCTCTATACCTTTTACTTTCCATCCACTTTCTTTTGCTTTGGTAAGAAGCTCGCCTGTGCCACAGCCATAATCCAGATATTTGCCTTTGGAAGGCTTTAGGCTATTTAGATGTTTTACTTTTTGGGAAACAGCATATTTTCTTACTTTTTGATAAACAAGCTGGGTTAGATTTTTGGCTTTATCCTCGTGAGAGAAGTATTCAGGAAAATCATAGTATGGTCCTATCGTATCTTCGGTTGGTCTAGGATTCGTAAATTTCAATCCGCACTTTGTACAGTTGCATATGATAAATGACTCTTGGCTTACTGCAAAATCTTTAATTTCTTCAGAATTAAGAAAATGTCCACTTTTGCAAAGTGGACATTTTGTAAGTCTTTCTAGCATTTTATCTTCCAAGGTAAACAGTGATTATAGATAAGTCTGCTGGTGTCACTCCGCTTATTCGGGAAGCTTGACCCATCGTCTCAGGTCTTATTTTAGTCAATTTTTGTTTTCCTTCTGTCGAAAGTGCGGGTATAGCTTTATAGTCGAAATTCAATGGAATTTTGAAGTTTTCCATGTTACTCAACTTATCTACCATTTGCTGTTCTTTTTCTATATAACTATCGTATTTGATTTGGATCTCTGCTTGTTCTAGTACTTCTATAGAATAGTTAGATAGGTATTCATTTATTTCTGGATTAAAAGATTTGAGGTCTTTAAGTCCTATTTGAGGTCTTTTGAGAAGTTTTTCTGCAGTTATTTTTTCCTTGATAATTGCTGTACCAGATTCTTCCAAACCAGTATTGATACTTACTGGAGATAGTTTTTTCTGTTTAAGGTCATTGATAAGTCTTGCTGTTTCTTCTTTTTTGGTATTCATTTTGGCCAAACGTTCGTCAGAAGCTAGTCCAATATCATGTCCTTTCTGAGTCAATCTTAGATCTGCATTATCTTGGCGAAGTAATAGTCTAAATTCTGCTCTCGAAGTAAACATTCGATACGGCTCATCTGTGCCTTTATTTATTAAGTCATCAATTAGAACTCCTATATAGGCATCTGACCTTTTTAATAAGAATGGATCCTTTTCCTGCACTTTGAGACTGGCATTTATTCCAGCAACTAATCCTTGTGAAGCAGCTTCTTCATATCCAGTTGTCCCATTAATCTGTCCTGCGAAATAAAGATTTTCGATTAACTGAGTTTCTAACGTTAGTTTCAATTGAGTTGGTGGAAAATAATCATACTCAATTGCATACCCTGGACGAAACATCTTTGCATTTTCAAAACCAGAAATTTTTCGCAAAGCCTTGAATTGTACATCCTCAGGTAGTGAAGTGGAGAAGCCGTTTATATACATTTCTACAGTGTTCCATCCTTCAGGTTCTACAAAGATTTGATGCCTGTCTCTTTCTGCAAATCGATTGATTTTATCTTCTATAGATGGGCAATATCTTGGACCTAGTCCTTGGATTCTTCCATTGAACATGGGAGATCTATCAAATCCTTCTTCTAAACTTGAGTGTACATCTTTATTCGTATAGGTAATCCAGCAAGTTCTTTGCTCTTTCAGAGTTGTTGTTTTATCAGAATAACTGAACTTCTCTGGGTTTTCGTCTCCATGTTGAACTTCCATTTTAGAATAATCAAGACTTCTTCCATCTACTCTTGGTGGTGTGCCAGTCTTCATTCTTCCTGATTCAAACCCCAATTGCACCAATTGCTCTGTTATACCTCGCGCAGCTGCTTCACCAGTTCTTCCACCCCCAAATTGTTTTTCGCCAATATGTATTAGTCCGTTTAGGAATGTTCCATTAGTTAGTACGACACTTTTACCTTGGATTTCTAGTCCTATACTAGTTCTGACTCCTTTTAGTTCGCCATTCTTCACTAGTAGTCCAGTGATCATTTCTTGCCAGAAGTCCACATTAGGAGTTTGTTCCAAGGCGAGTCTCCATTCTTCAGCAAATTTCATTCTGTCATTCTGAGATCTTGGAGACCACATAGCAGGTCCTTTTGATCTATTTAGCATCCTAAACTGAATCATAGATTTGTCGGATATAATACCCGACATTCCTCCTAGTGCATCAATTTCTCGCACTATTTGCCCTTTTGCAACACCACCCATTGCTGGGTTACATGACATCTGAGCGATTGTGTTCATGTTCATTGTACATAGTAATACTTTTGAGCCCATTTGTGCAGCGGCATGTGCTGCCTCACAACCTGCGTGCCCTGCTCCTACTACTATGACATCATATATTGGAAACATCGTATCCTATTTTTGTACTGTTTCACGTGGAACATGAATGTATTTCGTCTTTTGGAAAATACTGTTTCACGTGGAACGTTTAAATCTCTTCGAATAATTTTATAGCAAACTCCTCTTTACTTCTCATCATGATGGCCTCTGCTTTTGTTTTGTCCTTGTAGCCTAGGAGATGAAAAAGCCCATGGCTAATTACTCTACTCAACTCTCTTTCTTCTTTTACTTTATGTGTTGCTGAATTTTCTTTTACTCTCTCTATACTTATAAATATATCTCCTTCTATAATGTTTTCTTCTTCAGAATTATCAAAGGTGATGATATCCGTATATGTATCATGATCAAGATATTCTTGGTTTATGTTGAGTAAATATTCATCAGAGCAAAACACGTAATTGAGATCTTCAATTTTGTGGTTTTCAGATTCTGCAATTTTTTTTAACCAATCTTTTCTTTTTCTCTTTTCTTTCAAGGAAAAAGGGACTTCTTCTGCAAAGAAATTTATCGGCATAGTTTAGTTCATATAAAATGATAAAACCGTCTTGGTTCCATTTTCTTCAAACTTCACATCATCTGATAGGTGTTTGATTAGGAAAATACCCCTTCCTCCAGGCTTTTCAATGTTTTCGGGTGCTGTCGGATCTTTTAGCTCATTGTAATCAAATCCATCTCCTTCATCCTGAATGGTGAACAAAAGCAATTCATCTTCTAATGCTAGTTCCAAATGTACCAGTTTGTTTTTATCCCCTTGGTTTCCATGGATGATGGCATTACTGATGCACTCAGTCACTGATATCATAATATTACCGTAGATATCATCATTGATCTCGAAGTTTTCTCGAGCGTTGTCGATGAAACTTTCAATTATTTTTATATTCTCAATGAGAGATGGAATGGAAATTTTTATGCTTTTCATCATAATTGTTTTCAATGAGTAGTATCTGCTGTTTTATTCTACTTCTAGTAATATTGGACAATGATCTGAATGTTTTGCATCAGCTAAAATGGTTGAACTTCTAAGACGTCTCTTTCATTGGTTCAGTTGCCATATGGTAATCTATTCTCCATCCTAGATTCTTTGCTCTGGAATTTGCTCTGTAGCTCCACCAATGGTATAATTATCTGGCTGATCATTAAATGTCCTAAAACTATCAATAAACCCTGATTCTGTGAATTTATCCATCCATGCTCTTTCTTCGGGTAGGAACCCAGAGGTGTTTTTATTTGACTTCGGATTATGGATATCTATTGCCTTGTGACAAATATTATAGTCTCCACTTAAAATCAAATTTGGATTAGTTTTTCTTAAATCCTGCATGTATCCATATATGTCATCAAGAAACTCATATTTGAATGTTTGTCTGATATCCCCGGTTGTACCAGAAGGAAAATAGGCACTTAAGAATCAGAAATCCTCAAAATCTACTTGAAGTAATCTTCTCTTCCTCGTCACACTCTGGAAATATCCATTCCAAGCTTTACAGATTTTGGCCTTTATTTTAGTCAATATTGCCACTCCACTATATCCTTTTTTGAAAGCTGGGTACCAAGACAGATTTCGTAGCCTAAATCGTGAAAAGATCCTCGCATCTATTTGTTCTAAATTGGCCTTAACCTCCTGTAAACCAATTATTTCTGGGTTTACCTGCTTTAGCCAATCTACAAATCCTTTGTTCATTGCGGCACGTATGCCATTTACGTTATACGATACTATCTTCACGATTTAATCAATTATTATTTCATATTCTTTTTCAAAATATTCCAAGACCCGAATCTTTAAAAGCTTTTCCTGATCCAACAAATCAAAATGAGGAAGCTCTTTTACTAATTTCCAATGCGGCCATCCATCTTGATCTACATAATCAAGTTCATAAAAACCGTCATAGCTCAGCACCTTGCAAACAGCGATATGCATCAAATCTTGCTTTTGCTCCTTACTAAATATCCTATTGCCTTGACCAAGTTCTTGAACTCCAATAAGAAAGAGTACGCCATTTAAGTCCGCAGGTTTTTTTCCTATGGTTTCTTTTAGCCCTTCCAATAGTTTGGACCAACGTTTTTCTAATGATAGATCGCGTTTAAACATTGTAAATTATTGATTTTCAAGTGTTTCCCAATATTCTGCAGCTCTTCTTAGGTGTGGGATAACTATTGTCCCGCCTATCAGTGATGCAATAGAGAATACCTCAAATATTTGCTCTTTCGTTAAACCAACTTCATGGCACTTTCCTAAATGGTATTTTACACAGTCATCGCACCTCAGAACCATAGAACAAGCTAGTCCAATCATTTCTTTTGACTTTACATCTACCGATCCTTCAGCATAAGCATTAGTGTCAAGATTAAATAAACGCTTGATTATTTTATTGTCTTCAGCCAAAATCTTTGTATTCATCTGACTGCGGTACTCGTTGAATTCTTCTATGAGATTCATTAACTTAACTGTTTAGGAAAGAATTAAGTAGCAAATATACCACTATTTGCCCTTGGCAGATAGGAACAAGCCTTTTTCACAATGCGTTTATTTTTTGTAAAAGATTTTTTGGATTTAGTTTTCCCACGCAATTGCCTAATGTGTGGAAGATCTCTTTATGACTCCGAGCAGAATCTCTGCATCGTTTGTAAGGGTACTCTTCCTGTCACAAGTTATCATTTGAGACCTATTGATAATGATTTGTGCGATAAGGTAAAAGGATTGAGTACCGTCGGGATGGTGATGGCCTTTCTGAAATTTACCAAAGGCGGAAGTAGCCAAAAACTTCTGCATCAGCTGAAGTATAGAAATAAGCCTCAACTGGGCCAAGAATTGGGGTTAATGTATGGAAAAATTCTAAATGAGAATGGATTTTCTAGATTTTGGGACCTGATTGTACCTGTGCCATTGCATCCATTGAAACAAAGCCGAAGAGGATATAATCAAAGTGAAAAATTTGGGCTTGGTCTTTCAGATGCCTGATCCGTTAAGTTTGAACTTTCTCTTCTCCGTGGAAAATTTACCGAGACACAAACCCAAAAATCTAGACTCGAACGAATGTATAATGTAGATGATGTTTTTCAGATTGCACCTTATTCTAGTATTACAAGTAAATCTATTTTATTAGTTGACGATGTGATGACGACTGGTGCTACATTGAGTGCGTGTGCAAATGTACTTTTGGCGAACGGAGCAAAAAATGTAGATTTGGTTACTATCGCAGCAGGAGGATAATTACTATGATTGATATCGAATTATTAAAGTACCCTATAGGCAAATTTCAGAAGCCTGAATTGATTTTAGATCAAAATTTAGAGGAGGCAATTACATACTTAGGAATGTTTCCTCAGTACCTGGAAGAAACCGTACAGGGTTTTTCTGAAGAACAGTTAAACACCCCATATCGGCCGGGCGGCTGGACTGTAAGGCAATTGATTCATCACCTGTCTGATAGCCATATGAATGCGCTAATTCGCTTTAAATTGGCGCTAACAGAAGTAAATCCAACTATTAAGCCTTACGATGAAGCTGAATGGGCCAAATTAGAAGATTACTCCCTTCCGGTGTCAGAGTCACTCACGCTTATCAAAGGAATTCATTTGAAATGGGCAATCGTACTTAAATCTATGCAAACTCAGGATTTTGAGAAAACGTATTTTCACCCAGAATCACAATCTTCAGTTCCTCTTTCCGAAGTTACGCTTATGTATCAGTGGCATTCACAGCACCATTTAGCACATATTCAGCATTTGATGATTCGTGAAAAATGGTAGCAAACCTGATTTTACAATCACCCATAAGAAGCATTTTGCCTAGTAATTTCTAATATGAATATTTCTCTCAAAAATCAACGAATACTTGTCACTGGAGCATCCAGAGGTATTGGTAGAGCTATCGCAAAACAACTTTCAGAATCCGGAGCTGAAGTGATTATTCATTGTAATAGGGATGCTAGTGAAGCAGAAAAGCTCAAGGGTGAGTTATCAAACCCATCTTATATTGAATTATGCGATCTTTCAGATATTAATCAAGTCGTTGGCTTTATCCCAAAATTGATTGAAAAAATATGGAGAGATCTCGGGATTGGTAAATAATGCGGGAATCTCCCGCTCCGCTCCGGATAATTTGCCTACTGAGGATTGGGTCAAAGTTTGGCAAGAAACTATTCAGGTTAATACAACTGCGCTAGGTATTCTTTGTAAAGAATTTGTAGATCACGCTCTGAAAAATCAAAATGGTAGAATTGTAAATATTTCATCGAGAGCAGCTTTTCGTGGTGATACAACAGATTACATAGCTTACGCAGCCTCCAAGGGTGCCATTGTAAGTTTGACAAGATCAATCGCCAGACATTATGGGAAGCAAGGAATCAAAGCGTTTCTTATCGCACCGGGATTCACTCGAACGGATATGGCAGATGAAATCCTGGCGAATATGGCAGAAGAGTTCGCACTGAATGACATTGCTTTAACCGATCTAACTAGGCCGGAAGATATTGCTCCCATGGTGACACTTCTTTGTTCTGGACTTGCTGATCACGCTGACAGGGGCTAGCATTGATATCAATGCTGGTTCGTATGAGACATTAGTTATATAGTCACTAAAGTGAAATCCTATGCCCAACCGGCAAAAACCCAACGAGTATTTACCCCAGAATTAGTCAAGATTAGGTGC